>JAZPZS010000021.1:0-4585 GCA_045544835.1 Bacteroidaceae bacterium
TTGCCGGTGAGCTCGTAGCCCTTGATCATGGTGATGAGGGTCTCGATGTGTACCCACCATAGCTTTTGGTCCCACTCGAGCTGCTGGAGCGGACGGCCCAGACGGTCCATGAAGTAGAAGATGCCGCCATACTGCTTGTCCCAGCCATATTCCACTTCGGCCAAGGCTATCTTCACGGCTTTCTCTATCAGTGCCTGGTTGCCCAGGCGCTTGCCGAGGTCCATGATGAACCACATGGCTTCGATGGCGTGTCCGGGGTTGAGCAGGCGACCGTCCATGCAGTCTACCAACTGGTTGTCGGTGCCCAGATGCTCTACGATGAGGCCCAGCTCGGGGCGGTAGAATACGTCCATCACCTCGTACACGCAGGTCTCGATGGTCTTGTCGAGGAAGTCTTTCTCCAGGAGCGGCTCAATCTCGAGCGCCACATTGCACAGGATCATGGGCAGGGCAAAGCTCTTGAGCGAGCGTGCTCCGGGCGATGCCTTTGACCAGCGTCCCTTGGGATTGTCTACCTTGGAGAGCACGATGTCGAAGGTCTTCTTGGCTATGTCGGCATACTCTGCGTTGCCTGTGGCGATGGAGAGCTGGCCGAAGGCGATGACGGCAAACGTGTAGGAGAAGATGTTGTAGGGCTCTACGAGTGGGTGTCCCTCGCGGTCGAGGGCGAAGTACCAGTTGAGGTTGCCGTCGTGGCCATACCGCTTGAGGAACTCGGCTCCCTGGATGGCGGCGTCGAGCCACTCCTGACGCTTCTCTACCTTGTTGTAGAGGGTGGCGAGCATCCATACCTCGCGGCCTTGGAGCCAGATGAACTTGTCGGTGTCGAATACTTCGCCGTCGCGCTCAAGGCAGGTGAAGTAGCCGCCAAACTCGGTGTCTATACTCTTTTCCATCCAGAAGGGCATCACTCTATCGAGGAGCTCGCTCTTGTATTTCTGGGCTAGTTGTTTGAAGTCGATCATAGTGCTTTTTTTTATTGTCAACAGTCAACGGTCAACAGTCAACGGTCGATAGTTTTTTTATTATTGGGGCTAGGATTTTCTAGGATGCTCTAGGATATCCTAGGGATTTCTATGTTTTTTCTAGGGGGTATGGTATTGTTAGCTTTTCTTGAAGTATGTTCCTATTGATAGTAGCCAGGCTACTACGATGCTCACTACCATGCCAGTGGCTCCGAAGAGGAAGAAGTTGGCATCGGTGCATTCGCTCATCCAGAACACGACGGCTTCGCCCACCACGAAACCGATGAGGGCGGCATAGCCCTTGACGCGCTTCATGAATACGGCGATGAAGAACAGTCCGCCCAAGCCGCTGGTGAGCAGGCCCAAGGCTTCGTTGAAGAAGTCGAGGAACGACTGGATGTCCCAGGTGGCCATGAGCAGGGCGAGGAGCAGACCTATCATACCGCTCACTACGGAGGCCCAGCGGGCTACGACAACGAGTTGTGAGTCGGTAGTGCGGCGGAAGCGTTTCCAGAAGTCGATGGAGAAGGCCGTGGCCACACTGTTGATATTGCTGGATATGGTGCTCATGGTAGCGGCAAAGATGGCGGCAATCAAGGCACCGGCAATGCCGGCGGGCATCTGGCTCATCATGAAGAAGGGGAAGATGGCGTCGGACTGGGCCATGGTGACATCGAGTTCTGCGGGGTGGGTCTTGTAGAAGGTGTAGAGCCCGGTGCCAATCATGTAGAAGGCTACGGATACGAACACGCTCATCACGCCATTGACCAGGATGCCACGGCCGGCAGACTTCTCATCGGGGGTGGTGAGGTAGCGCTGGATGACGGTCTGGTCGGAGGTGTAGGAGATGAGGTTATTGGCCAAGCCACCAATGATGATGACCCACCAGCAGGCTTGTGACCAGGAGTTGCTCCAGTCGAACAGGCGCAGCTTGTCGTTGGCCAAGGCAATGTCGATGCAGCCCATCACACCGCCCTCGGTGTTGACAGCGAGGTAAACCACGGCAAAGAGGGCACCGAAGACCAGTATCAGGCCTTGCACCACATCGCCCCAGATCACGGCTTCTACACCACCCATGGTGCAATAGATGATGGTAACCAAGCCCATGAGCACGATACACAGGTAGATGTCGATGCCTGTGACGGCTGTGAGGGCCAGTGAGGGCAGGTAGAGCACGATGGCCATGCGCACAATCATGAAGATGCAGAAGAGCGTAGAGGCCAGCAGGCGGGTGAAGAGGTTGAAACGCTGCTCCAATATCTCATAGGCACTGGTGACGTTGAGCTTGCGGAAGTAGGGGAGATAGTATTTGATGACGGGGAAGCTGATGAGCAGTATCATCCACAGCATGGGGTAGTAGGTCCAGTCGGTGGTGTAGGCCTTGGCCGGGATGGTCATGTAGGTGATGGCCGAGAGCATGGTGGCATAGATACTGATACCCGCTGCCCACCAGGGGATGCGTCCGCCTCCTTTGAAGAAGTCGTCGGCGCCCTTTTCCTTGCGCATGAAGTAGAATCCCATGAGCAACATGCCCACGAGATATAGGACAAGGATGGTCCAGTTGAGCCAGCCGAAGCTCTTGTCGTTGGTAACCTCCACGTGAGTGACATCGGCGCTGCGCACGCCCGGCATCAGTTCGCCGCCGCTATAGCTCCACCCTTTGCCTCCCACCTCGGGGGTGAGGCAGGCACCGGCACGAGCCAGCAACTCATCGCCAGGCAGGATACCCCACGAGTCGGTGATGGTGTGGTAGGTGAGCACATCCTTGCGGAAGCGGTACCACTCGGGCTGGTGGCGCAGGTAGAGGCTGTCTTGCTGACCGCTGATGGCACTGAGGAAGATGTCGTGGTCGACTCCTCCAAAGAAAAGTACGTGGCTGTAGCCTGATGTGGCACAGGTGCTGCCCACGATAGCGTGATAAGTTAACGTTGACGTTGACGCTGACGTTGACCTTTCCTCCGGATGGCTGTCTTCGTTTTCGTTATCGTTATTGTAGACTACCGCTGGTGCTGTGCGCTTCCATTGGGTGGCATTGCCTTTCTTGAGGGCGGCAATGGGCATGTATACGCCGTCGGTGTGCACCAGGGCTTCTTGGCTCTCGGTCTTGGGCTGGTAGCCGCCGAATATGAAGAGGGCATAGCCTGTAGCGGTGTTCTGAACGGCCACGCAGGGCTGCAGGCGACATTCGTCGGGAAGGGTGGCGGCAAGGGTCCATGCCGCAGCATTGCTGGGATAGGGTAGGGAGTAGATATCACGGTTGGGCACGCCGTTGCTCTGTCCGCCGGCTACCCAGAGCATGCCGTTGTGGTAGGTGGCGGCAAAGTTGTCGAGCGGCTTGGGCAGTGAGGCGATGGGTGTGCTGCTGCCGTCTGTGGCACTGAGGAATGTGCAGTCGCTGAGCGAGGTCGTGGCATCCATGCCGCCAAGGTATACGGCACCTCCGGGCACCTGCACGCTGGCTCCGTAGGCTTTGGGATAGTATACCTTCTGACCGCCGTCAGCACAGGGCACGTCGGGGAAGTTGCATCCGCCGTAGGTCAATAGTTTGCCCATCTGCCATGCGGCATAGTGGCCTGACACGGCATTGTCCATAGGCGTTGCCGGAGTCACGGATACTCGGTTCTGCCCCATGCAGAGCAATGAGCAGAGGAGTAGGGGAAGAAGAAGTGTTCGCTTCATGGATAACTTTAAAGGAATATGTTTGTGTTTTTTTATTGGGCTCGTGTCATCCTGAACGAATGTGAAGAATGCTTGCGCTCGGCTTGTCCGAGAATCTCGCATGATGTGGACTTCATGAGATGCTTCGCTGTGCTCAGCATGACACCAAACCCATTGTGGTTAAAACTTATTGCAGCGCTCAAAGAAGTTGATGGCCTCCAGCTCCTTGCGGCAGGCAGCCTCCTCTTCGTCGGTCATGTTCTGGAAAGGCGTGCGGTTGGGACCGAGGTCCAGTCCGATGAGTTTCATGATGCGCTTGCCGCACACGATGTTGCCGCGATAGTGGCAGATTACGTTGATGACCTCCTGCGAGAAATTCTGCAGTTCGCGAGCCTTCTCGAGGTCACCGGCATTCCAAGCGTCGATGATGCCCACGAGGTTGCAGCCGTTGTAGTTGGTGGTGCCACCGATACCGCCCTGTGCGCCGCCCATGGCGAGCGAGGGGAGTATGGTCTCGTCTTGTCCGTGGAGCATGTCGTACTTGCCGTTCTTGTAGAGGCGGCACTGGTTGTACTCGTAGATGCTCTCGAAGGTGTATTTGATGCCGGCAAAGTTGGGGATGCGCCCGTCGACCGCCTTGAGGAAGTCGACCATAGAGAAGTAGGCGCCGTTGAAGGCCGGTATATGGTAGTAGTAGAAGGGGAGGTCGGGAGCAGCCGATGCTATCTCCTCGCAGTATTTCACCAGCTCCTCAATGCGGCCGATCTTGGGGAAGGGAGGTGCCATGGTGCCGATACCGAAAGCCCCTATCTGTTGGGCATGAGCAGCCAGGCGGCGGGCACTCTTGACGCAGGTGCTACCCACATGTACGATGACCTTGAAATCTTTGGGAGCGGCGTGCATCCACACCTCGGCGAGGTTGATGCGCTCCTCTTCGGTGAGCATGTAGCCCTCGCCCGATG
>JAZPZS010000022.1:0-17894 GCA_045544835.1 Bacteroidaceae bacterium
CCGCTACATGACCTCGCAGCACTTTGCTCCGAAGACCGCTATCACCGTGGCCGACTTCCATCGCCTGATGACGACTCCCGTGGTGGCAGGCGAGATAGGCAAACTCAACAATATATCACCCTATAAGGCTGAAGACTATAAGTAAGGAAAAGCTGTATGAAAAAAAAAATAGTATTTGCCACCAACAATGCCCACAAACTTGAAGAAGTGGCAGCTATATTGGGCGACAGCTACGAAGTGTTGAGCCTGCGTGAGATAGGATGTCACGATGATTTGCCCGAGACCTCTGATACCTTTGTCGGCAATGCCCTGCAAAAGGCGCAGTTTGTGAAGGAGCACTACGGCTACGACTGCTTTGCCGATGACAGTGGACTCGAAGTGGACGTGCTCGGTGGTGAACCTGGCGTATACAGTGCTCGCTACAGTGGTGGAGGCTCTGAGACCAATATGGACAAGCTTTTGCACAATTTAACGGGAAAAAGCGAGCGCGGTGCACAATTTCGTACGGTTATCGCGTTATTAATAGACGAAGAGACCCGCTTTTTCGAGGGCATCGTACGCGGCACCATCATTGATGAACGTCGTGGCGAAGGTGGTTTCGGCTATGATCCCATCTTTGTGCCCGAGGGCTATGAATTGACTTTTGCCCAACTGGGGAGCGAGGTGAAAAACCGCATCAGCCATCGTGCCAAGGCAGTTGAACAGTTGGCGGAATATCTGAAGGAATAAAATAATTTAACCCTTCTCAAATGAAAGGGCATAGATATAAAATGATAGATTTGTATGGACCGTACAATAATGCGATACCTATTTGTGCTTTACAGCTTGCTGTTGTGTCCCTTCAACACTGTTTCACAGAGTGCTGTGGGTTCATGGCGCTCGCATTTGGCCTACCACAATGCTACGCAATGTGTGACTGTAGGCGATAAGGTATATGTAGTAAGTGATGGATCGCTTTATTCCTACACTCCCGAAGACGAGTTTGTGGAGTGTTACGACAAAACGAATACTCTCAGCGATCAAGGTATACGACATATTGCTGTAGATGAGCAGACAAACATATTGGTAATCGTATACAACAATGCGAATATCGATCTTATCTGCCCTGACGGTGAAGTGACCAATATCACTGACTTTTCCGATAAGATTACCCTCGACCCTATGGTAAATGATTTGCGCATCATAGAGAGTAATGCTTACATGGCTACTAACTTTGGTCTAACCATACTAAATGTGGAGCGTGGAGAGTTTGGCGGTACCTATATGCTCGGTCAGGTAACCCACAGCTGCGTAGAGCATGGTGGAATCATCTATGCTGCTACAGCAGAAGGTTTATACTGCGGTGACATCAAAGACAATCTGCTCGATGTTGGAAACTGGAGATTGGTGAGTACAGAAGTGTTTACGAAACTCGAAGTCTTTGACGGGCAGGTCGTAGCTCTGCATGCCAACAATTCGGTATACTACATTGATGTAGATGGGAAAACAACCCATCTTCATAATGGCCCTTTCTACTTCATGCACCATGCCGATGGCAAGCTCTTTCTCGGGAACAGGGCTCATGTACTGGTTTACAGTTCACTCACCAATCGTGACATGTTAACCTTCGATGGTACGGTCTCCTATCTTACCACGGACGGTGCTACCTACTGGGCTGCATGTGGAACCAATGGTCTCAATGGCTATCGCTACAATAAAGAGAGCGAGAGTATCGAAAGGATAGTGACGACGGTGCTACCCAATAGCCCCGTACGCAACTACTGCCAGTACCTCAATTTTGTAGACGATGAGCGTCTGCTCATAGCAGGGGGGTGCCTCAACTACTATGATATGACATTCTATGACGGCACACTGATGATGTATGAGAATGGTTCATGGAGTTCGTTTCAGGAGGAGGGTATCGCTGAGCAAACGGGTGTACATTACAAGAACATGACCAGTATCGTGCAGGATCCCAAGGATGAGAATCACCACTATGCCTCATCGTTCGGGCAGGGAATCTATGAGTTTAGGGATATGAAGCTGGTGGCCCACTATACCGACCAGAACAGTGAATTAGAGTCGGCCGTACCGGGTTCGAATCGCTACACACGTGTCAGCCAGCTGCAATATGACAAACAGGGAAACTTATGGATTACCAATGCCGATGGAGGAGGTAAGGTGAAGTCGCCTCTTAAGATTTTGCGTCCCGATGGCATCATGAAGAGCCTTTACTATAAAGAGCTAGAGGCACTGCCCACAGTAACTGAGATACTCTTCGATAGCCGTGGATGGATGTGGGTAGTGAGCATGACTCACAATGTACGCCTTATCTGTATAGATCCAAACGGAACACCTGAAAATGTCAATGACGACCGCATCCAAGAATTCGATGCCAAATTTACTGATCAAGATGGCAATGTTGTGGAAGTCAACTACATTAATGATATTGCAGAGGATCTTAATGGAGACATTTGGGTACTGACTGACAAGGGACTCTACGTGCTCTCTACACCCTCCAAGGCTTTCAATGATGGTTATCACTTCACCAAGATTAAGGTACCGCGTAACGACGGCACCAACTATGCCGATTACCTGCTTGACGGTGTGTATACCACTTGTATGGTCGTCGACGATGCCAATCGTAAGTGGATAGGCACACTCAGCAATGGACTTTATCTCATCACGGGCGACGGACTTGAGACTGTACATCATTTCACACGAGACGACAGTCCATTGCCTTCCAATACCATTGAAAGTCTTGCTTTGCAGCGATCGACAGGGGAGCTCTATATCGGTACTGACAGGGGACTGGTATCGTACATTTCAGATGCCACGCGTGGCGAACAGACGTACGATGAAGAGAAGGTGTATGCTTATCCCAACCCCGTTACACCCAACTACAATGGTCTCATTACCATTGTGGGTCTCAAGACCAATAGTCATGTTAAGATTACTAATACGGCTGGTCGTCTCGTAGCTGAGGGTACCTCACTGGGCGGTACTTTTACTTGGAGCGGCAAGACCCCTCAGGGCCAACGCGTATCTACTGGAATCTATTATGTGCTGGGCTGCGACGAAGAGGGCAACGAAGGTATCGTAACAAAGATTTTGTTTGTAAAATAGTTTAAGGATTACCCTAGCGGAGTCACTTCAATAGTACTCATTTCCACTCCATATTTCTTAAGTACCTCCCGTACTATATCTTTCATCATTTCTATTTCATGAAGTTGAGCGAGAGAAGTATTTAGGTGCACTACAGCTGCGTGGTGTTCATTATCCATACTCCATACGCGCAGCGACTCCACCTTGTCCACACCATCCAACGTCTCCACTTCAGCTTTCAGTGTAGCATAGTTAATCTCCGAAGGGACTCCTTCGAGCACGATGCGGAAGGCCACGATGAGGTTGCGCACTACATTGAAAAGGATATAGAGCGATATGCATACCGATAGGATAGGATCGAGCAGTGGTATCTCTACGAATAGCATGACGATGCTGGCCAGTAACACGGCCACCCATCCGAGACAGTCGCCCAAGAGATGCAACGACACCATGCGTTGGTTGACACTAGCCCCTTTCCAGGTGCGCCATACAGCCAAACCTTTGCAAAGGATAGCCAACAGGGCAAACCATAGCATGCCTTCAGCATCTACCCTCTCGGGCGATGCCATACGTTCGATACTCTCGTAGAGCACAATCGACGAGCCACTGAGCAGGATAAAGGCGTTGACGAACGCTCCCAGCAACGTGAAGCGACGATACCCGAAGCTGAACCGTTCCGTGGGATCATGTCCTGCAATGCGCTCAAACACCCACGCCAGTGCTATGGACAGTGTACATCCCAAATCATGGATAGAATCGGAGATGATGGCCATACTGTTGGTAAACCATCCTCCCAAGAGCGATATCACCGTAAAGGTGAGGTTGATAAAGAAGGCCGAGAGGATATTCCTTCCCGTAGCCTCGCTATGCAGGTGTATGTGATGATGTGCCATACGTTTTTTGTTGTCAATAGTATTGTCAATAACAATTTGGGCATGCAAATGTACGGAAAAAATGGTAAACATCCATAGCCTATGTTCAGAGACAAGATAAAATAGCTTTACTATATGTTATAATTTATTATAAAATGGTGCGATAGTAGTATTGTTTCAAATCTTTGCACTACTTTTGTACGATTTTTATAAACGAGGATAATGCAAACCAAACTGATTGGTACTGCCTTAAAGTTCAGACAGCACAAGATTGACCAATACGATACGCAGGCCGGGGCGATACAGCGCCGTGTACTCTCGCATCTTATCGGCAAGAGCCGTCACACAGAGTGGGGCACGCTCTATGGCTATGACACTATGCGCGACTACGAGCAGTTTGCCGCCCGTGTGCCCGTATCAGACTACGAGGGGTTGAAGAGCTACATCGACCGCATGCGCCATGGTGAACGCGACATCCTGTGGCCCGGTCAGGTGAAATGGTATGCCAAGTCATCGGGCACTACCAACGACAAGAGCAAGTTTATCCCCGTATCGCAGGACGGTCTGGACAACCTACACTACCGTGGTGGCACCGATTCCGTGGCTCTCTACCTCCGCAGCAATCCGCAGAGCCGCATGTTCAGCGGCAAGGCGCTCATCCTCGGTGGCAGCCATGCCCCCAACTACAACCTGCCCCACAGTCTGGTGGGCGACCTCAGCGCCATCCTTATCGAGAACATCAGCCCCTTCGTCAACCTCTTCCGTGTGCCTGGCAAGGAGATAGCCCTGCTGAGCGACTTCGAGGAGAAGATGGAGCGCATAGCCCAGTATATCAAGGACTGTAACATCACGAATATCTCCGGTGTGCCCTCCTGGATGATGGCTGTGCTCAAGCGTACGCTCGAGATCACCGGCAAGGACAACCTCTGCCAGCTGTGGCCCCACCTCGAGGTCTTCTTCCATGGCGGCGTGGCCTTTACGCCTTACCGTGAGCAGTACAAGCAGCTCATCCCCACCGACCGCATGCATTATATGGAGACCTACAACGCTAGCGAGGGATTCTTCGGCTTGCAGAGCGACCTCGCCGACCCTGCCATGCTGCTGATGCTCGACTACGGCGTGTTCTACGAGTTCATCCCCATGGACGAGTTTGGCAAGGAGAATCCCACCATCGTACCCCTCTGGGGCGTGGAGCCGGGGCGCAACTATGCCATGGTCATCAGCACCTCGTGCGGACTGTGGCGCTACATCATCGGCGACACGGTGAAGTTTACCCAGAAGAATCCCTATAAGTTTATCATCACCGGACGCACCAAGCACTTCATCAACGCCTTTGGCGAAGAGCTTGTAGTAGACAATGCCGAGAAGGGCCTACGCAAGGCCTGCGAGGCCACCGGTGCACAGGTCAAGGAGTACACCGCCGCGCCCGTCTTCATGGATGGCAACGCCAAGTGCCGCCACCAGTGGCTCATCGAGTTTGCCACACCCCCTGCCGACCTCAGCGCCTTCGCCCGTCTGCTCGACCAAGCCCTGCAGACCATCAACTCCGACTACGAGGCCAAGCGCTACAAGGATATCACCCTGCAGGAGCTTGAGATAATCCCCGCCCGCAAGGGCCTCTTCGATGCTTGGCTCAAGGAAAAGGGCAAGCTGGGCGGCCAGCACAAGATACCTCGCCTGAGCAACTCACGCGACATCATAGAGGATATGATGCGGCTGAACGTACTGTGAATAAGCAGCTCCTGTTTTTCATGTTTTTTTGCAAGAAAAACGTCGTCAGTGTATGTACTTTCCTGAGTTTGTGTTATCTTTGCGTTTGTTATTAACAAGAAACAGATTGCGGTATGAAGACCCTCGAAAAAATTTATGCAGGAAAACTGCTGAAAATCAAAGCTATTAAATTACAACCCTCAAACCCCTTCACTTGGGCATCGGGTTGGAAGTCGCCGTTCTACTGCGACAACAGAAAAACACTCTCTTATTCTGGTTTGCGTGACTTTATTAAGATTGAGTTTGCACGTGTCATCCAAGAACGTTTTGGACAAGTGGATGCCATTGCTGGCGTTGCTACAGGTGCTATCGCTATGGGTGCTTTGGTGGCCGACTTGCTCAACTTGCCTTTTGTATATGTTCGTTCGGCTCCTAAGGATCATGGGTTGGAGAACCTTATTGAGGGCGATCTTCGTCCAGGCATGAAGGTGGTAGTCGTAGAAGATCTCATTTCTACCGGTGGCAGCAGTCTCAAGGCTGTTCAGGCTGTGCGCAACAATGGTTGTGAGGTGATTGGTATGGTGGCATCGTACACTTACGGTTTTGATGTTGCCAAGAAGGCATTCGAAGAGGCCGACGTAGAGCTTATCACACTGACTAATTATGAGGCAGTGCTTGATGTCGCTTTAGAGATTGGATATATTACTGAGGACGAGCTGCCTATGCTCAACGAATGGCGTAACGATCCCGCTCACTGGAACGGATAAAGGAGCCATGAATCAGTTTGAAAGTCAAGTTGTAAGTATCCCCTACAGCCAACAACGCGTATACGATATGTTGTCGGATCTCTCACACTTGGAGAACGTCAAGAATCGTATCCCAAAGGATAAGGTTGGGGAGTTGAAGTTCGATCGCGACACAGTGAGCGTCAACGTAGCTCCCGTGGGTGAGATAGCCTTCAAGGTAGTGGAACGCGAGGAACCCAAGTGTGTGAAGCTTGAAGCAACCACATCGCCTATCCCGCTGACTCTATGGATTCAAATGCTGCCTACCGCCGAGGAGGCGAGCAAGATGAAGCTCACGCTGCGCACTGAACTTAACCCATTCATCAAAGGTATGGTGCAGAAACCTCTTCAAGAGGGGCTTGAGAAGATGGCCGAGATGCTAGCATCGATATCATATTGACAATATAAAGAAGATGAATCTCTGCAGTGTCGGGATTCATCTTTTTCTTGTTACGTGCATGTATTGGTCGCATGCAATTATATTGGCACTGATTATTAAGTATTGGAAGTAGGACGTTATGATAAGAAAAAGATTAAGCTTGTTTTGCATGGTATTGGCATGCGTTGGGTTTGTTGGAGCGAGTAATCGCTATAGTTTGAACCTTGATTGGCTGTATCGTATAGGCGACTTTTCTGGAGCTGAAGCGGTGAAGTACGCCGAAAAGGGCTGGCAATCCATCTCGCTGCCCCGTGCCTTCAATGAGGACGAGGCTTACCGTCTGGCCATCGATGAGCTTACTGATACCGTGGTGTGGTACCGCAAGCATTTCCGTCTGCCCAAGGAGCATCGCAACGGCAAGGTGTTCGTGGAGTTCGAGGGTGTACGCCATGGAGCCGACTTCTACCTCAACGGACATCACCTCGGGTACCATGAGAATGGAGTGATGGCCGTGGGGCTCGACCTCACACCCTATATAAACCGCAGGGGCGACAACGTGCTGGCCGTGAGGGTCGACAACAACTGGGGGTATCGGGAGCGTACCACCCACAGCACTTACCAGTGGAACAACAAGAATTTCAACGCCAACTATGGCGGCATACCCAAGAACGTATACTTGCACCTTATGGGTGAGGTGTACCAGACACTGCCCCTATATAGTAACTTACAGACGACAGGCGTATATGTATATGCTACAGACTATGATATATCTGCTCGTAAGGCTACCATTCACGTGGAGAGCGAGGTGCGCAACGAGAGTGGCCGGGCACGCACACTGATGCTCGAGTCGGTGGTAGTGGACATGGAGGGCCGTGAGGTGGCACACATGTCAAGCGCCCCCTTCACCTTGCAGGCTGGAGCCACCACCTTGGTCAAGGTACATGCACCGGCCGCGGGGCTTCACTTCTGGAGTTGGGGCTACGGCTACCTATACACGGTGAAGAGCCGTGTGGTAGAGGAGGGTGTAGTACTTGATGAGACTACCCTGCGCACGGGCTTCCGCAAGACACGCTTTGCTGAAGGTAAGATATGGCTCAACGACCGTGTGCTGATGATGAAGGGCTTTGCCCAGCGCACCAGCAATGAGTGGCCCGCTGTGGGAATGAGTGTTCCGGCATGGCTCAGCGACTACTCGAATGGTATGATGGTGCAGGGCAACGCAAACCTCGTGCGGTGGATGCATGTGACACCATGGAAGCAGGATGTGGAGTCGTGCGACCGCGTGGGACTCATCCAGGCCATGCCTGCCGGCGATGCAGAAAAGGACCGCGAGGGGCGCCAGTGGGAGCACCGCGTGGAGCTCATGCGCGATGCCATCATATATAACCGCAACAACCCCAGCATACTTTTTTATGAGTGCGGCAATGAATCGATTAGCCGGGAGCACATGGTAGAGATGAAGCGCGTGCGCGACCTCTACGACCCGCATGGCGGAAGAGCCATCGGTAGCCGCGAGATGCTCGATATCAATGAAGCCGAGTATGGTGGCGAGATGCTTTACATCAACACCTCGGCCAAGCACCCGATGTGGGCCATGGAGTATTGCCGCGACGAGGGCCTGCGAAAGTATTGGGATGCCCAAAGCTATCCCTACCATCCCGAGGGCAAGGGGCCTCTCTACCGTGGCAAGGATGCCAGCGACTACAACCACAACCAAGACCATATGGCCATAGAACACATACGTCGTTGGTACGACTACTGGCGGGTGCGCCCCGGTAGCGGCCGACGTGTGAGTTCCGGTGGCGTGAAGATTATTTTCTCTGACACGAACACTCACTTCCGCGGCGAATCGAACTACCGCACCAGTGGCGTCACCGATGCCATGCGCCTGCCTAAGGACAGCTACTATGCCCATCAGGTGATGTGGAACGGATGGGTCGACATAGAAGAGCATGGATGTCACATCATAGGCCATTGGAACTACCCGGAAGGGACAGTCAAGGAGGTATACGTGGTGTCATCGGCTGACAGTGTGGCTCTACTGCTCAATGGTATGCCCGTGGGCAAGGCTAAGCGTGAATATGACTTCCTATACACCTTCAGCGACGTGGCTTTCGTGCCAGGCACACTTCAGGCCATAGGCTACACTAAGGAGGGGCATGAGGTATGCACCCACACCCTGCACACGGCTGGTGAGGGAGCCTCGTTACGCTTGACGTTGACCACGGACTCCGAGGGATTCCATGCTGATGGAGCTGACCTCGCCTTGGTAGAGGTGGAGGTGGTCGATAGCGAAGGACGTCGCTGCCCGCTCGACAATCACACCGTGCACTTTACCTTGAGCGGCCCTGCCCAGTGGCGTGGAGGCATTGCACAAGCCGAAGGTAATGCCATATTGTCCACCCATCTACCCGTGGAGTGCGGTGTCAACCGTGCCATCGTGCGCAGCACCCGAAAGGTCGGGAAGGTGACGCTGACAGCCGAGGCCGAAGGGCTAGCACCCGTAACCATCGCATGGGACGCATTGCCCGTGGAGGTGAAACACGGGCTGAGCCGATACATCGCTGCCGACCATCAGCCTAGCCTGTTGGTACGTGGGGAGACTCCACAGACCCCATCATACACCGACTTCAAGCGCGACCTCGCCGTGGAGAGCATCACGGCAGGGTCAAACCAGGCCGATGCTGCAAACAGCCGCGACGACAACGAGCTGAGCGAATGGCGCAGCGACGGCAAGCGCGACAACGGATGGATCACCTATACGCTGGCCGACTCGAGTGTCGTGGACGAGGTCATCATCAAGCTCTCGGGCTGGCGCAGCCGAAGCTACCCGCTCGACATCTATGCCGACGGCAAGCGCGTATATAGTGGCGACACCGACCTAAGCCTGGGCTACGTATTCCTCCCCTTAGAGCCAGTGAAGGCAAAGTCCATCACCCTCTCGCTCCGCGGAGCTGCCATAGAGGGCGATGGCTTCGGGCAGATTACCGAACTGGCAGGTGGCAATGCCGGAAACCTCGATGGATTCGGCGAAAAGAGCGGCACATCGGCCAACACGCTGCGCATCGTCGAAGTCAACTTTGTGCAACGGATAAGGTGATGTTGATGTAGGGGAGGGGGCGACAAGCAACAAATAGCATCGAAGGCTCTAAAGTCTGCATCAGGCAAGCTTTAGAGCCTTCTATTTTCCCATAATTGTGCGTGCTATTGTATAAAACAAGTGTAAAATTTGTGTACAAATAAGTGTACATTTTTTCGTCATAAATCTTTTTCTGACAGTTGCTTACGCCATTGAAAGTGTACATTTGCCTTTCCACAGCTTTTTTCTGTTTTTTTGACGTCTTCACGAACACTCCTTGGCGCACCTTATCGATGTAATACTCCTTGGCCAGCTTAGCCGCCTTCTTGGCTACGGCATTCTCTTTGTTGGACAAAGAGAAAAATATTTCTAACTGCGAGTGGAAATGTTTCTAACTGCAAATAGAAATCATTCTACCTGCAGGTAGAAACTCTTCTATCTGCAAGTAGAAAAAGTGAAGGGCGAAGAGAAATTTGGTAAGGGGCAATGTGATTGTCACGAAAATACTAACCTTAATGTACGTCACCATGAAGGTAAAGAAATCGCGGTTATTACCGACCTACGAAGGGGAACTTCGGACGAGAAGAATAACGTAAAAATAGATGCCCGAGAGCAAATGTACACTTTTGATAGCATAATCCACTGACTGACACGTGAGTTATCCCGAAAAAATGTACACTTATTTGTACACAAATCTTACATGTCAAATCACTTTCTATGTAACTTCGTTACGGTGTATTGTAGCCTTCGTGAAGAGGGTACGCATTATATACAAGCTTACCCACGCTACATGATTCGGCTTTTCGGGATATGTATGCGGAATATCCACCTCTACATTATGGTTGTGTACGTAGTCATTGTCGTGTACAACGGCTTTTCCTGTGGTGTATAGCCGAGGGGTCTCCTCTACAGGAATCTCTATTCTGGTTCCGTCGGTCTTGTGGATGATGAGCGCTTTCTGTGCCGACAGGTTGAAAGCGAAGAGCATACAGAGCCCTATGGATATATATCGTTTCATCAGAGTATCTGTTTTTGTGTGGTTATTCATACGGATAGGTAAGTTTTTTTTCACAAATCGCTTTAGGGGTGAGTTGGATGTAGTTGAGCATTATCTCCTTTACGCTATTGTCTGCAGGCTGTATGCGCAGATAATGGTCGGTATGCCCATCGTAACTGATAATGTCATTGATACAATGGTAAAATTCTGCTATTCACGATACAGCAATGTGTCATCAATCATTTTCATCATCTCTGTAGGGATATTATACTCCTTCGCTAAGGTTGGCCACATCGACACCGCATGGCAAATTTCATTGATAATATCATTTGCGTATTTGATGTTCATAGACTCTGCAACGACCAACAGGTCTGCTCTTGTAATATTGTCCCATTTGTTGTTGACAGACATCTGATGGCGCAAAGTCCACTCGCCTTGAGGGTTATATGCCCATGACACATCATAAGCCGGCGACAGCCTCCAACTTCCCGTTTTATCCATTAAGAATGAAATATTCTTGGTATGGTCATCTTGGTTTCGTGCAATCACATTGAAAGCCATGCGTCTGAACATCTGTTCTGCTTGTCTGTATGGCAAGCGCAGACGGCGCATTACTTGAAAAGCCTGTTCGTACGAATAGGCATGCAACATCTTGTAGTCGTAGTGTGCCAATCCACACAATGTCTGCATATGCAATTTTTCGTTTCCATCTATGCGGTCAAAGCGCTTGGTCATAAAGTGTGCCCTACCATTTTCAGTAAGCAGGAGGCATTCACTCATCTCCATTCCTGCCAGCAATGCCATTTTATAGTAGACATACTCTATCTTTCCATAATGCTGGGGATCCCCCAAGGAGGCATTTGTCACACCGTCAAGTTTTAACAACCAATGGCTAAATCCTTCAGATGCATCCATTTGTCCCGATCTCACCTCTCCAGCAAAGCCTTTCCGTAGGCATCGGCCAATAGCCCTGGCAACCCCATGAAGGTATCCTTAGACAGTTCTCTGAAATAATAGGTTCCTCCATCTCTGACAGGCATCATAAGCGGAGAAAGTTCCCAGTTTTTTTGTAGAAAGAGGGCTCATACTCAAACGAAGCGGTGTTTGTCCCTTCGTTCCATAGTACGGCTCCCACATACTCGCCCCAAATATATACTTTCGCTAAATTTACCATTCCGATTCTTGTTTCTGGTTATTGCTTTTCGTTGCCGAGGCACGCTGGCGTGACTTCTTGCCTTCCAGCAGCTTTGCGTATGCTATCGGGCTTATTTCTGGCTCTTTCAGTAACCCATCTAACACGTGCAGTGAATTCAAGGCTCTAAGCAGTGATATAAGAGTTTTTAGCGATACGCTCTCGCCTCGTTCCATTGCAGCCACGCAACTCATCGATACTCCTGCCAAAGTTGCAAGTTCCCTTTGACTTATATTCTTGTCAAGTCTTTGGCGTCTTATCTCTTCGCCAATTCTTAACAGAATCATCTTGTCCGTAAAAGCATATACATCCATAATAATTGTATTTTTAATCATTACGCAGCAAATATAACAACAATAACTGGATTTCCAATTATTGTTGCGTCTTTTTTTAGTGGGGTAACCAATTATTTAAGATTGACTACTCGGTAATAATCGTTGTATTTTCGGATGGTGATTAAGTGAGAGAAAAGAATAGCATAAAACAGTGTGCATTCTATGCTCCATTTACGGTGGAAGCATAGAATGCACATTTTTTTACTCGACCGCTTGGACCGAACTGAGGAGAGCAGTAATCTTACTTCTCCTCCTTCACAGCCACAGCCTCTTGCTGCTTGTAAGGTCCTACGGGTGTCACCTTGATCTGGGCGATGCGCAGGATGCGGGAGTATTTGTTCCTTTTTACGAGAACAGGGTTTATGTTACTTGCCACTCCTATCGAAGCTTCTCCGAAGCCATTGACGGCGATGGAGTCAAATGATATTACAGTACATTTGTCTGTCTCTGTGTATATCTGTTCGCTGTTGAGTTTTTTAGTTGTCGCGCCACCGCTTGATGTCATTTGTATTTTTATTACGGACTGCAAGGTGTCGATCTCTTCCGTATCGGGTGCTATGGTTATCTCTATATTATATTTTTGTTTGGCAAGTAAAGGATTGGGAAGTATAAACTCTACAGTCGGCTGTGTTCCTGCACTGGAACCTGTGAATACCCTGTATCCGTTTCCTGGCACTCCCCATTTCTCTTCGCATTCCACGTACGGCAGTGCTGTGGTGACGTTACTGAGGCTTGTTTCCCAACTTGTTGTGCCAATCATTGTCATCTCCGTATTGTAGGTCTCCAGTATGTATGCTGCAAAATCATCTACAATCGTATCGAGTTGATAGAGAACTCCATCGCAACATTCATACACTGCCGAACAAGTTCCCTTGAGCATTTCGATACGCTCGGGGGTTAGGTAACTAATCCATAAGGGAAGAAGCATATTCTTGTAATTTTTTATTCCTTTCAGAAAATCAACTTCCTTGATGAATGTTGCCCAAGCATCTTCTGTTGGCATGATATATTCGCCTTCTTTATAAACTTCTGCACCATACCAACTCATTCGTGGATGATCAACGTATACGCAATATTCTTCGCTGTAATAATACTGTCCCACAAACTTGACGTACGAACGGACGTAATAGGTGGTGTTGTATTCCGCTGCAAAGGTATTCTCCATAATGTCGTCGGTGCGCAGAATGAAGTCCCCCTCCCAAGTAAGTATGCAAGTATCGTTCTTCTCCACATCAACGCCAGGCGATGTAGAGATGCAGATTCCGCCCGCTTCCAGTTCCACTGCACCGTTGAGTACGTCAATAATGGTCACTTTCGGCTTTTCGGGATATGTATGCGGTATATCCACCTCTACATTATGGTTGTGTACGTAGTCATTGTCGTGTACAACGGCTTTTCCTGTGGTGTATAGCCGAGGGGTCTCCTCTACAGGAATCTCTATTTTGGTTCCGTCGGTCTTGTGGATGATGAGCGCTTTCTGTGCCGACAAGTTGAAAGCGAAGAGCATACAGAGTCCTATGGATATATATCGTTTCATCAGAGTATCTGTTTTTGTGTAGTTATTCATACGGATAGGTAAGTTCTTTTTCACAAATCGCTTTAGGGGTGAGTTGGATGTAGTCGAGCATTATTTCCTTTACGCTATTGTCTGCAGGCTGTATGCGCAGATAATGGTCGGTATGCCCATCGGTATGATAGTATCCGATAATACGGCGTACAGTTACACTGTTCTCACGCATAACTGAGGTGCCTTGACTAGTGCACGAATAATTGTTAAGTCCTTTCATCCATCCCAACTCACGGTATGCATTTTCATTCGCAATGATTTCTTCCTCAGTCAAGCCTGTGTCAGTGAACCATCCATTGTCTATGCTGCTTATTGTATAGTCTATTGGTTCACCGCAAGGTTGGTCGTCAATATAGAGCTGGGCTATACCTCGGTGAGCCATCAATGCAATGCCCAAGCATAACTGGTAAGTTCCCGCAGGCATAGGAGGAAGTTTAAAGGTTACACCTGTAGACCCTTCCGAAGGTTGTAGAAGTAATTCGTCTGTTTGGTAACTCCAAAATCCGACTGAGCCTGGCTCATACATAAGATACTGTTCGCCTTCATAGGAGAAATTTCTCATTACTCGAGAAGGCAAAATCGTAGTTTTCCCCTGCATATGACGTATGCCGTTATTGGCAAACTCGGGAGATAGCGTGGTAAGGTCGAAGGTCATACGCTCATTGAATACAATATTCTGGGTCTGCGCATCGTAACTGATAATGTTATTGATGCAATGGTAAACACCGTTGCTCGCTTGATTGTCGCATTTGTCCTTAATCAGTGGAGCACCTGTAATATTAAACAGCTCTCCACCATTAAAAGTCCCGTATTTTCGGTTGATGTGGTGTACATATTCAGTCTTACGTCCATAAGAAACCTTCATTAAGGAATAGGGCATCATCGTTTCGTAGCAATCGTAAGCATCGTGGGACCATAAGAGGAAGCAGCCCGAAATTTCATTGCCAAAGAAATCATTCATCGTTGCCGCTACAAGAGAACCTGTGTCACAATACCGGTCGAGCAAATGATACGACACGAAACGATTAAGCGAGTTCCGACGGTCAGTAGGGTCGGCGACAGTTGCATCTTCGGGATACACCTCGTCATATATCTTCGCTGCATATGCTTTCAGGTCTTCTATATTATTGATGCCATATCGGGCGTATACACTGTCTGGCTCCACGAAGGCTGTAAAGCGATGACAATCATGTGCAATGGGGATACAACTGTAAAAACCGTCACGGTCCATATACTGACTGGCATAGTTCAGCTCATTCTGTGTGGGGCCGGTATAGGTGTAGTCGTAGATTGGTACGTTCAGTGAATCTGCCATATGGGTGAGCACCAACGCTTCATAGAACAAGCTGATATTAGGGTCGCTCGCCATCAATGCTGGCAACTTGTCGGCATTGGACATAGTACCCATCGTGATGCTATCCACCTCCTCAAGGGGAATGTTGTAGTTGCTCCAGTAGCTGCGTACGTGCAGACCCTCCTGCGCGCTTATGCCCAGCGCCGCGCAGGCGGTTATCAAGGTAAGTAGATGCTTCTTCATCGTTTCAAGAGTTTAAAGGATTGTTTGTTGTCGATGTTCAGGATATAGGTGCCGGGGGCAAGTCCGTCGAGCGCTACGGTAATCACTTCTCCGCTTGCCGAGGTGTCGGCAGCCACACTGCGTCCGTCCAATGTATACATACGCACCTTGCCCGTTTCGCTGATGCCGCTGACGGTGACCTTCGACTCGTCCAACCAGACGAAGCGGATGGTGTTCGCGGCCACGGGAGCCTCGATGGCCGTCTTGGGGTCGTAGGGCTTGAAGTAGAACTTGCGCACCTCGTCGTGCACGTAGCCCGTCACCTCACTGCCACAAGTGATGACAAACTCCTTGTCGGTAACCTGTACCTGCGGTCTCTCCCGTAGCGACACCTCCAGCGTGGTGCCGCTTTTGGTCTCCACTACGAGTGTACTGTACTCGTTTTGCGCCTGCACTGCCGCAGTTGCAGTGAGTGCAAGCATCCAAGATAGTAGAATCTTTCTCATACGTTTTGGGTTGTTATGTGTACGTATAATATGTCGTTATCTGCAATACGAAAAGGCGCAAACACTCCTTTTGCTCTTTATCTATGATATTGTTATCTTGCTCTTGGAGATACGCCTTTCTTGAAGCTATTCACCATGCACCATACGCCGAGCACGACGAAGGGGATGCTGAGGAGCTGGCCCATATCGAGCGGCATGCCTACCTCGAAGTCGCTCTGCACCTCCTTGAAGAACTCCACGAAGAAGCGGAAGGTGAAGATGGTGGTGAGGCAGTAGCCAAAGAAGAATCCTGTGCCCACCTTGCGGGGCATACGCTTGTAGAGATACCAACTGATGAGCCCGAACAGCGCATAGGCAATAGCCTCATAGAGCTGGGCCGGATGGCGCGGAAGCATGTCGACCTGTGTGAAGATGAATCCGAAGTCGCCATCAGTAGGACGGCCAATAATCTCGGAGTTCATCAGATTGCCCAAGCGGATGCAGCAGGCAGTGACAGGTGTGGCAATGGCTATATTGTCGAGCACTGTCCACAAGGGCACCTTGTACTTGCGCACATAGAGCCACAGGGCTATCATCAGTCCCAGGGTGCCACCATGGCTAGCCAGCCCCTGATAACCGATAAGGCGTACGCCCGAATCCGTGAAGCGGATAGGCAGGAGCATCTCGATGAAATGGGGAAAACTGGACAGATAATAGGCTGGTTCGTAGAACAGGCAGTGCCCCAAGCGCGAACCGATGAGGATGCCGAAGAAGCAATAAAAGAACAAAGGCTCAAACTGCTCTTCCTTTATCTTTTGATCCCTGTAGAGTTTCTGTACTACGAAGTAGGCTCCAGCGAGTCCTATCATCCAGAAGAGGGCGTAGAAACGTATCGGGCCAATGCCAAGAGGAGGATTCCAGGTAATCATGTCGGTTAATTCTGAATTTTGAATTATGAATTATGAGTTGCCCTCCGGTTGGAAGTTCTCGTTCACCTTTAATGCTAACTGATTAAACGTTAAACCTGAAGTGCATGATGTCGCCATCCTGCACGACATACTCCTTGCCTTCCACGGAGAGCTTTCCAGCCTCGCGCACAGCTGCCTCGGAGCCATACTTGATGTAGTCGTCGTACTTGATGACCTCGGCACGGATAAAGCCCTTCTCGAAGTCAGTATGGATGACACCGGCACACTGCGGAGCCTTCCAACCCTTGCGGTAGGTCCATGCCTTCACCTCCATCTCACCGGCGGTGATGAAGGTCTCAAGGTCGAGCAGCGCATAAGCCGCCTTGATAAGGCGAGCCACGCCCGATTCCTCGAGTCCTACCTCGGCAAGGAACATCTGACGATCCTCGTAGGTGTCCAATTCAGCGATGTCGGCCTCGGTCTTGGCCGCTACGATGAGCAGCTCGGCATTTTCCTCCTTGATGGCCTCACGCACCTGTTCCACATATTTGTTGCCATTGATGGCACTGCCCTCATCAACGTTGCAAACATACAGCACCGGCTTCGATGTCAGGAGGAAGAGCTCCTTGGCAGCTTTCTGCTCATCCTTGGTATCAAAGGATACGCTGCGGGCCGACTTGCCCTGTACCAATGCGTCGCGGTACTTGCACAGCACCTCGTATTGCAACTTGGCCTGCTTGTCGCCACCTGTGGTAGCCTGCTTCTGCACTTTCTGTATGCGCTGTTCTATGGTCTCGAGGTCCTTGATCTGCAGCTCGGCATCAATAATCTCCTTGTCGCGCACGGGATCTACAGAACCATCCACGTGGGTCACATTATCATCGTCGAAGCAGCGGAGCACGTGGATGATGGCATCAGTTTCACGGATATTGGCCAGAAACTTGTTGCCCAATCCCTCGCCCTTGCTCGCACCCTTCACGAGACC
>JAZPZS010000023.1:0-48391 GCA_045544835.1 Bacteroidaceae bacterium
ATGAAAGGCATATCGAAATATCTGTTGCTGTTGCCCCTGCTCGTAGCGTGTAAAGGGGGAGTGTTTGGCGGTGATGAAGCTCCCAAACTCAAGAGTACAGCTATCATAGAGACAGGTGAACTGTCGGCGGTGCGTACAAAAGCCTTCGTGATGCCACGATTCGGACGATGGAGCTCCATGCGTGTCATCGGTCTTGCTGAACATGGACAGGTGATAGAGCCGGGCGATTCGGTCATCCAGCTCGACCCTGCTGATGTGACCAAGTATATCGTTGACCGTGAGACTACACTGGAATCGCAGCTTGCCACGCTTGAAACAATGCTGGTGAATCAGGAAAACCGCGACAGCGAAGCTGAGTCGACCATCAAGTCTGAACTTGCCACTTATGAACTTCGTAGATTGACACTCGAAGCTGCTCAGTTTGAGTCGGAGCGTACCAAAAAGATTAAGGAGTTGGAGTTCCAGCAGGCCACCATTGCACTCAACCTTGCCAAGCGCAAGCTCGAACTTAATGAAATTATCAATGCCAACGACCTGAAGATTCAGCAAATCCGTGTCAATCAGATACAGAAGGATATAAAGAATGCCTACGACATCATTCCCCAACTTACTATCCGTTCGGAGATACCGGGAATATTCCAGATTCACCGCAACTGGCGCTCAGGTCAGCTGCTCCAAGTGGGCGATGAGGTATGGCGTGGAAACTCAATGGCTTACGTGCCCGACCTTACGTGGATGAAGGTGGAGACCTGCATCAATGAAACCGACTTCCTGCGTATCAAGGTGGGTACCAAGGTGCTGGTGCGATTGGATGCACTGCCGGAGGTGTCGTTTGAGGGTGAGGTCTCGCGCATAGGCCGCTTCTGCCATGTGCGTGATGAGAATAAGCCCCGTCAGAAGGTATTCGACGTTGAGGTGCGCCTCTTGGTGTCGGATGAGCGCCTGAAACCGGGCATGACCGTCAGTTGTGAATATTTGGAAGAGGTAGGATAGAATTTTAGGAGTTGCAGGAGACTGGAGTTCAGGAGTACAGACAACACTTTAAACTATGAGAATCGTAAAACAGCGAGCAGACTATCGTCTGAACTCCTGAGCGAAGCGGAAACTCCAGAACTCCTAAACTCCCCGAAAAGAAAGAGAAAACACTATGGAATACAGTGAAAACATAAAAGTTGCGTGGCAAGGACTGACGGATCATAAGTTCCGCTCATTCTTGACAATGCTCGGTATCATCTTTGGTGTGGCATCAGTGATTGCGATGCTCTCGATTGGTGAGGGTGCCAAGCGTGAAGCCATTGCCAAGTACCAGGACTTGGGTGTGAACAATATCATCGTCCGTGAGAAGGATATGACCGATGAGGAGCTGGAGGAGGTACGCACGAAGTTCTCTCCTGGACTCTCACTGCACGATGCTGAGGTTATCCGTGAGATTGTTCCGGGCGTGAGCCGTATTGCTGCCCAAGCAGAGATCAATGCCGATGTCAAGTATACCAACCGCTCGGTGAAGTCCTCGGTGATTGGCGTTACCCCGGAGTTCTACGACATCCTGAATTATAAGATTAGTGAGGGAGAGTTTATCGGTGATGTACACTACGATGGCAAGCAGAAGGTGTGTGTGCTCGGAGCAGGCATTGCCTTCACCCTCTTCCAGAAGGAGGAGCCCATCGGAAAAATGATCAAGATTGAGGACCAATGGCTGGAGGTAGTCGGCGTATTGGAGTCCAAGGCACTCTTTACCGAGACGGTAGGTGAATTGGCTGCCCGCGACCTCAATACCGACGTGTATGTACCGCTCTCCATGTTTCTCGACCGCTTCTCGCGTGGCAATGCGCTTGATAGTGAGATACAGCAGCTCACCATTCAGGTGGAAAACTCAGAGCATCTGATGGAGACCTCTACGTTGGTCAACGAGATTGTTAAGCGTCACCACTTCAATAACGAGGATTATGGTATCGTAATCCCCCTCGAACTGCTCAAGCAGGAGGAGAAGGAGCGTCAGATATATAACTTCCTGCTCGGTGCCATCGCAGCCATTTCGCTCCTTGTGGGTGGTATCGGTATTATGAACATCATGCTGGCTACGGTGATGGAGCGTACCCGTGAGATTGGTATCCGACGTGCTATCGGAGCACGCAAACGCGACATCATGACCCAGTTTGTCACCGAGGCCGTGGTAATCAGTATTGCCGGAGGTATCATCGGTGTGGTGGCTGGAGTGTCGCTTTCGCTCTTGGTGTCGGTATTCACCGATGTGAGCACCTATATTAGATTATATAGTATCGTGATAGCCTTTGCCTTCTCGGTAGTGGTGGGTGTCGTCTTCGGCTACTTGCCTGCCAAGAACGCTGCTAATCTGAAACCTGTAGATTCGATACGCTATGAATGATAAGCTGTTAATAGAGATAACCAATATCACCAAGCGCTATGAGATGGGCGACAATGTGGTGATGGCGCTGCAAGATGTCAACCTGAAGATTGAGCGCGGAGAGTACCTGAGCATCATGGGACCCTCAGGTTCGGGAAAAAGTACCTTTATGAATATCTTGGGCTGTCTTGACACCCCATCGACCGGTGAGTATAAGTTTCGCGGAGTTGATGTGAGCAAGCTCGATGATGATGCCCTCTCGGCAATGCGCAACAAGGAGATTGGTTTTGTGTTCCAGAACTTCAATCTGCTACCCAAGCTCAATGCAGTACAGAATGTAGAGCTCCCCTTGGCGTATGCAGGAGTACCTGCAGCTGAGCGTCGCGAACGTGCCATACGTGCACTCGAGCGTGTCAAATTGGCCGACCGTATGCACCATAAGCCAAGCGAACTCTCGGGTGGACAGCGTCAGCGTGTGGCCATTGCCCGTGCTTTGGTGACCAATCCGGGCATCTTGTTGGCCGATGAGCCTACGGGTGCGCTCGACTCAAAGACGGGTGTCGAGATTATGCGCCTCTTCGACGAACTGCACCGCGAAGGTGATAACACCATCATCCTCATCACACACGAGCAGGAGATTGCCAACTATGCCATCCGTAATGTATACATAAAGGACGGTACCATCCATTACGACCGACTGAATACCAACAGAACCATTGTATCATAACGACTATGAATGCCAAGAATATAAAATACACGACATTGCTGTGCATGCTGCTTGCCTGCACTGCTGTCAAGGCTGAGACCTATCATCTTACGCTTGAGGCCAGCGTGGAACTTGCCAAGGAGAAGAGCTACACGATGCAGAACTTGAAAGAGAACCTCAAGATTGCCGAGTATAACCTGAAGTCGGCAACCGCAAGCTTGAAAACTCACATTGACTTCAGCCTCACGATGCCTGAGTTTAACCAGACGGTGCGTACATGGGATGATACCACCGGTGTGTCGTTCTATTCAGTGAAGCGTATGGACTATGGAGGTACAGTGACTGTGAATCAGCCCCTTATTACCAATGGTAATATCTATTGGGAGACAAGCTTGAACAGCTATGATGACTTCTATAATAATGACCGCTCGGCTACATTCAATACGCGTCTTCGTCTGCGCCAGCCTATCGACGCTCTTTATGGATACAATGCCATCCGCTCGTCATTGAAGTCGGCACGTCTCGATTATGAGCGTACCAACAAGTCGCTCCGCCGCGAAGAGCTCAATCTGGTCTATCGTGTCAGCAGCGCCTATTACAACCTGCTCTCCTTGCAGCGCAGTACAGAGATAGCCTTGCTCGACTATGAACGCCAGACCGAAGCCAATCAAATAGCACAGAATAAGTACGCCTCTGGCCTTATACGTGAGGTAGATGCCTTGCAGATGGAGGTCGACTTGGCTGAAGCGCAGAACAGCTACGAAATGGCGCTCATCAATCAGGAGTCGGCCATCAATAGCTTCAAGGAGTTGCTGGGAATTGAGCTCACCGACAGCGTAGTGCTCAATGATGAGCTGAAATACAATATCGTAGTAGTGGATGCCGATAAGGCAGTGGAGTATGCACTCAAGAACCGCACTGAGCTCCGCGATCAGGATATCGCCATTGAACAGCAGAAAATGTCTATCCGTCAGCGTAAGGCCGAGGGCATGGTGCGTGGATACTTTGATGCCTACGTGCAGAAGACAGGTACAAGTATGGGGGATATCACTACATCGTATGGCAATACCATTCAGACATCTGCCAATGACTTTATGGGACGTCCGATAAACTATGGTGTAGGCTTCACTGTATCGGTACCTATCCTCGACTGGGGTGAGAATCGTGCACGAGTACGTGCAGCTGAGGCTCGCCAGCGACAGAATTATTTAGCTAAGGAAGAATTGGAGCGTTCTATTGAAACAGAGACACGCAACTCCGTTGCCCAGCTCAATAACAACCTCAAGCGCTTGCAGCTGCTCGAAAAGAATGTTGTCATCGCCGAGAAGAGTTTCGACATCACCCTCCAGCGTTTTTCTGATGGAGATATAGATAGCCAGACACTTGCACTTGAGCGTAACCGTCTTAACAGTGCCTACCGTAACCACCTGAGTGCTTATATAGCCTATCAGCTAAGTTTGGCCGACATTATGCGTAAGACACTCTACGACTTTGAGAAAGGCGAACCTCTTGCCATGTGATTGGTAGGGAGATTCCGGTGTATAGCCATTTAGCTACTGCAAAAAAATATCACAATATTTCTATCGTGTAGGGAAATAATTGTGTATATTTGCACTAATAAAATTTGTAGTAGTTATGTTTATGAAAAGAATATTTTTATGTGTTATTGTCCCGCTAGTAATGGTATGCATGACAATGGCGCAAGACATCACCAAGCAGTATATAGTCAATGCCTCATTTGAGGATGATGCGATAAGTGGGCTCACAGAAGTTACAAATAGTGCGGACGGTAGGAGAGGGTGGACCCTAAATAATCCTTCTGGATGGATAGTTAATGGTACTGAGGTAACCCGATTGCTTGTAAAAGCTGACTGCTATGCTGACAATAATTTTGGATTAGTCACCATTGTACCCGATGGAGAAGCTGCTTATTATCTCCGTATGGGGTGGGCGACTGGAACGACAACCCTTACACAAATAATCAAGGATTTACCCGCAGGAAAGTACAAGCTCACCGTAGACCATCGCACGGGGTATGCCAACAGTGCAACCTCATCGCTCACACTCTCGGCAGGTGCTACCGCAGTGACCGAGAGTTTCGTGCAGGGCAGTGCGGGCTTCTTTGCTACGGCTCCGTGGAAGACGAGCGAAGTAGTGTTTTCGACAGCCTCGGCAGGCGATGTGGAGATTGCCGTGAAGGCCAATTGGCTCTCGGGCGGCAGCTGCGTGATGATGGACAATATACGCCTGTATGAGCTCCCTGACGACTATGTGGAGCCCGAGCAACCTGACGAGACCGACGTGGAGAGTCCCACCGAGGGTGTCATCACCCACGACTTCGTGCCCGAGGCACAGATGAAGGACGACTTGCTGCAGATGCTGGCCAACTTCAGCCTATGGATGAAGAACGACTTTCAGCCCTGCGAGGCTCCCAACAGCATAGGTGAGGTGTGTGGCTGCTTCCGTGGCGAGAACACCATGGCCAACGATGAGCGTGGTGTGCGCCCCAATGCTGACCTCTCGATGATATGTGCCTTCCTGGTGAAGTATGCCAAGGACAGGGTGACCCTGCCTGAGGGCGTGACATGGACCGATGTGGAGGATATGGCTATGCAGTCGCTTGTGTTTGCCTACTCTACCCACAAGGCCAACCGCCTCAAGGTGTGCAAGGGCAACAACTACTGGGGCTCCACGAGCAAGAACGACTACACATGGGAGTCGTCGCTATGGGCCATGTCTGTAGCCTACTCGGCCTACTTCCAGTGGGACAAACTCACCGACGAGCAGAAGGGATACATCTACGCCCTGCTCAAGGCCGAGTGTAACTACGAGTTGGAGCGCTCTATCCCCACGGGATATGTTTCTGACTCCAAGGCTGAGGAGAATGGCTGGGAGGCCGATGTGTTGGCTGCAGCCTTGGGCCTCTTCCCCAACGATGAACTGGCTCCGAGGTGGTTTGCCCGTCTACGCGAGTTTGCCATTAACAGCTACTCACACTATGCCGATGCTACGGACAAGACTGTCATCGATCCCGACTATGACAACACCACCGTGGCCGACCTCTATAAGGGAAAGAACCTCTACGACGACTTCACCTTGCAGAACCACAACCTCTTCCACACCAGCTACCAGAACGTGGTGATGCAGGAACTGGGCGAGGCTGCCCTGGCACTGAAGATGTTTCAGCTGGGCACCACAGGCGTGGAGAAGTGGCACACCAATGCCCTGATGCACAACAACCAGGAGGTGATGGATGAGGTGCTCAACTGGTTGGCCTTGGCTGATGGCGAACTGGCCATGCCCAACGGCAATGACTGGAGCCTCTTCCTCTTCGACCAGATTACCTCGTACTCAACGATGGCTTGCTTCCTACGTGACCCCAATGCGCTCATGCTCGAGAACATGGCTTACAAGTATATCAAGGCACGCCAGCAGACCACTGCCGATGGCTCATGGCTGCTCAATGCCGATGTGGGTGCCCGCCGTATGGGGGTGGAGGCTCACCGCGTGATGATGACCTGGCTAATGCACGAGACCCTCTCTACGGCCGACCTCACGGCAACGGCGTGGAGCGACTTCAATGCCCGCTATGCCGATGCCAAGGTGTTCGGCACACAGAATATCGTGCGTGCCGCCACGGACGACCGCTTCACCTGCTTCTCATGGAGCACCGGATTGAAGAGCTACACGGGCTATGTGGCAGCCAACAGCCCCGACAAGAACAAAATCATCGTACCCTACCGTGCCAACAATACGGGTAACTTCCTCGGCTGGTACACCGTGAGCGGAAAGGGAACCAATGCCACTCCCGTGGTGAGCGGCATCTATGACCTGCGCGGCAACAGCTACACCATGAATGGCGAGCTCAACACCAACGACGCTACGCTCAACAATCGCTTTGCCATCTATTCCACACCGGGCAACGCCGTCATCTACCTCGACTATGTACGTGGCAATGCCGCCGGCACCATCACCCGTGAGCAGGGTGGATTGATGGCCATCAGTGTGGATCCGATGATGAAGGAGAAGAGGACGATGTATAGTCAACAGTCAGCGGTCGACGGTCTACAGTCTGTACAGCTCGATGGCTCATCGCTCACTACTTGGCAGACTCCGTGGGTCAACGTAGACAATGAACTGGGTATCGTATCGAAGAGTGCCCGCAGCATGGCCTTTGGCGACCGTTCGCTCAACAACTCCATTCACACGGCCAATCTGTATCCGTCATACTCAGCCGAGAGCCGTAGCTTCAGTGCTGGCGAGGTGGTAGACCGCCGTCATATCATATACTACAGCAATATGGATGCTGCCACCACGCAAGCTATGAGCGAGGGACTGCAGGTGCTTACCGACCGCGTGCCCGAAGGCTGGAACGGTGTCATCGCTCCCGACCCCGACGGAGCACATTACCTCCTGCTCGCCAACTTCGTGAGCGACCGCAAGTGTGCCCTCACCGAGGTAGCTTGTCCGCTGGGAGCTCCGGTATTTGGCTCGCCGACCTCTATCGCCGATAGCAAGTCGGCTGCTGAGTTCGTAGCCGAGATTAACCACTCGGTGAGCGAGACGCTGCGTGTGTTTGTCAAGGGCGATGGACTCACCGCACTGCAAGATCCCGTCGACTCATGTGCCGCCTACCTCGCCACTACAGGCAAGCAACCGACCGAGGTCACGGTGAGCATCATATCGGGTGATACCGTAGTTACAGGCACCTTCACCTTCAGCGGCTCTGTCAAGGTGAGCGTCGAGGGTACCACACTCAAAGTAGAGGAGGCGTCCTTCCCCGAGGATGGTAGCGTAAATTTTAATGAGGGTTATACCGATATCACCGCTGAAATGCTGACCAATGCCAGTTTTGAAGACGATGCCACCTATGGCAATGCGGGTGGCAACGTGACGTTGGGCAGCACGGTCTATAACCCTTGCTATGTGAACGCGGTGAAAGCAAAAGATTCCAAATACCCTAATGTGCTCCCCGTGGAGGGATGGACACCCAAGACCTCGCTCAGTGGGGGTTCCAACTATGCTCGCATGTACTCCATGCCTTATAGCACTACGATGTATTGTGTGAGTCCATCCAATGTGGGCAACTATGCTGCCCAGTGTGCCCGTCCGCTGATGGACGACAGCTGTGGTGTGCGCTGCCTCACGGTGCTCAACTCATGGACCTCGGGTACCAACCGCATCGTGCAGTCGGTGACCCTCCCCGCCGGCGATTACCGCTTGCTCATCGACATGCGCTACGAGTGCACCAACCAACAGAGCAACGATGGCAGTCGTGTGGTAGCCTCGGGAAATACCAATACATCATATACCGGTATCAAGTATGGCGGAACCACTGATTACCGTTACCCTGCGGAGAATGCCTCTTGGGAACTCATACCCTATGACTTCACCCTTGCCGAGCAGGGTGAGGTGGAGATTAGCCTTGGCTTTGCCACCTCGGCCAGCGTAGGTGCAGCCAACAATACACTGCTGTATATCGATAATGTGCGCCTGCTGAAGAAGGACACCAATGTGGAGGATGGGGTGGATAAAGTTAATAATCAAGAGGATATAGCAGAGGTCTATACACTCTCTGGAGTCTATATTTGTGCTATTGAGCGGTCAAAAATCTCGTCTCTACATCTTCCGAAAGGGGTATATATCGTAGCGAATAAAAAGTTTGTTGTTCGATAACAGAATTGCTATGCACATATCCATCATCGTTCCTATATATAATGTAGAGAAGTATCTGCGGCGTTGCGTGGATAGTATACTCATGCAGACATATTCCGATTGGGAACTAGTCTTGGTTGATGATGGCTCTCCAGATCGCTGTCCACAAATATGTGACGAGTACGCATCGACGGACAAACGCATCAAGGTCATTCACAAAGAGAATGGAGGTTTGTCTGATGCCCGCAACTGTGGACTGAAGGTAGCGACAGGAGAATATGTTCTTTTTGTTGACAGTGACGATTTCATTCATCATGATATGTTGAAGGATATGGCAGCATGGTGTATTAAAGAGGATGCCGATATCGTACAATGCTCCTATATTCGTGGTACGTGTGATAACTTTCCTCTTATAAGAGCCAAAAGTACCAAAGCTCATCTGTTTAATAATCATAGCATCTTTTCCAGCTCCCGTCAGCAGACGATATTGTGTGCCAAACTTTATCGGAAAGGGTTGTGGGAGGACATCCATATGCCTGTAGGGAAGATACATGAGGATGACGCTACGACGTGGAAATTGTATTATCGCAGTCAGAAGATCGTAGTGCTCGATACTCCTTATTATTACTATTATAAGAATCCACAAGGTATAATGGCCAAAGAGTCGCGTCGATTCAATGCTGTTATTGTCGATGCCTACGATGAACGCATACGTTTTTTTAAGGATCGCGGAGAAAACCTTTTGGTCACCTTGTCGCAATGGTGCTTTTGCCAGCCGTTGATATACCTGTTTGTCCGTGGCAGCCTGACCCGTGAGGAAAACAACTATCTATTACGCCTATTACGAGATAATTTGGGCGATGTGATAAGATGCCGATTGGTGCCTTGGTCCCATCGCCTGTTGTTCCTGATATTCAGTTTATGTCCTCGTGGCTTACGTTGCTTGTCTGTAATGCTGGGTAAGGCGCATAACATACAATAACGTGATTTTATTTAAGAGATGATGTCAAGGCAATATAGCTGCGGCAATATGTTTTGAGTCCTACCAGAGGAAGGGGAAGGAGTTTAATTGCCTTTGTCTTGTATCGTCTATCTAGAGTTGCTGCTTTTAGTAGCGTGGCGTATGGAGGATGAGTCTTTTCGGTCTGCTCAACAATGTGGTTATAATCCTCTTTATCCACGTCAGCACAACGCCCCATGTCGATAAGCTGGTTAAGGCAACGTATCCATAGCTGCATGGTTTCGTTCTGCAGTAAGTCGTTTCCCTTGATTTCCGTATAGAGTCGGTAATTGTTATCAAAAAGTTGTCGCTGCTTGATATACCGATGTCTTGCAGTGATGCTGTTCGGATTTATCATATAGCGATAACATCCATGATTAGAGTAGTAAACCGTACGACACTGGCGTACGATGGTTGGCATGACATAGCCATCTTCAAAATATCGTCCAATAGGGTAGCGTAGGTTCTTCCAAATATGTGCAGCAAATATTTTATTACACGCATAGCTGTGTGCATATCCTTCACGGCGGATCCAGTCAGCAAAAATATCGTTTGTCTGTGCTTCACCAGGAAAACTTACTAGATAAGCCTTTGAACTACCGGCATGCACTTCCACAGGATACTCCAACATGTCGGTCTCAGGATGCTTGATGAGGTATTCAATGTTTTCTTTTAGTGTATTATCTGTGAGCTCATCATCTGAATCGACAAAAGTTAGGTACGCACCAGTGGCAGCATCTATCCCCGCGTTTCGTGCAGCACTAAGTCCTCCATTGGCCTGCTGGTGTATCACACGGATTTCATTATACTGCAGTTGCAATTTATCGCACAGTACGCCACTCTGGTCTGTAGAGGCATCATCAACGAGTATAATTTCATAATCGGTAAGCTCTTGAGCCAAGATAGATTGTATGCAGCGTATAAGGTAATCTTCTACATTATATACAGGTATGATGATGCTCAGTCTCATGGTGCAGTGAAAATAGGAGTTCTCGTAATGCAAAGATACGAATAAACGAGCGAGAAATATCAAGCTTGCTTGAATATTTTTTGAGACGGAAGCGCGGAGTGTGCTTTATAATCATTAACTTCAGCTCTCCCATTGGAGTGCAGCTCTGTATAGCTTCAAGGTTCATCACAAAGATGCTAATAATCCATAAGGTTACAAATGTGACCATTTCGTAGGAAATCGCATGCTGCCGCTAGTTTCTGATTGTGAATCTCGCTAGTACCAAATTTATAATTATTACTGCTGAAAGCGCACACTTAATAAATTGATAAGGATGTGTTCACAAATATTAATTGTTTGAATAGAGTAGGGGATACTTACCAAAATTACATAATATGCAATAATAGTAAAAGAAGTATAACCTACATAATATCAGATATATTAAGGCATTATCATTGAAGATTATTATAGATATTTATACATTATATATATTTTTGGGGATAAGCATTCTCTAAGTGCTAAAAAATCATACTTATCTATGTATACGTCAATAATATAACAATAAAATGTAAAGTAATTTAAACGCACAATACATAAATACAGAAACTCCATTCCATGTAAGCTGTTTATAAATGTTATTTACAGCACTCGCGTGGCAAATCCATCAGTTTATAAATATAAATTGCAATTGTAATTTATTTGATTTATATTTGTAACTCAAAATAAACACCCTCATATAGTGATGAAAGACCGTATAAAACAGATTATCGAACGAGAAGAAATGACGCAAAGTCAGTTTGCCGATTTCATCGGAATCAACCGCCCTACCTTGTCACATATTTTGGCAGGAAGAAATAATCCCAGCATGGAAGTAGTGATGAAGATTCATCAGAGCTTTCCCAAAATCAACATCCTGTGGCTGATTGATGGCAAAGGCTCGTATGAAGGAGATGCGGTAGCCGAATATCCAGCAGGATCACTACGTGAGGATAGAGAGGCCGATGCTCCAGATGCTACAGTTGATGAGAGACAGTCAACATTCCTATCGCCTTATCCAAATAACAAGGAAGAGAATGGCGAAGAAGCCAAGGATACTACCGACACCCACTTTTATCAGGGTGAATTATTCGCTGAGAATGCTGTATTTTCGTCCAAGAGTGCGGGCGGTGAAAAAAAACGCAAGGAAAAGGTGCTTCAAACCCCTAAAATGAGCGATTACCAAACAGGTTATCAACCTCTTAACAGCGTTCAAAAAAAGCAGCGAAAAGTTGTCGAAATAAAAATTTTCTATGATGACGACACCTACGAGACATTTGAGAAGTCTTGATAGTCGCCATGTGCTCCCTAACGGGGCTATACGATATTGCTGTATTCGGGGATATCCTCTACGAACGTGTATGAACGATTCGCATAATCTACTTTACAGCAATAGTGCGCTAGGCCGTTACTCACGATGAGGTAGTCAACTTGCAATACTATATTGTAGCGGCATATTTGTTCGAACACTCTCTGGGTGATGCTCACCGAAGGAGCCTTATACTCAATGATGACACGAGGGCGCAGTGTACGGTCATATACCACCGTGTCGCAGCGGCGGCTCATGCCATTAAGCTTGAGCTGCACCTCATTGGCCATGAGTGATTGGGGGTAGCCCTTGTGCTCGATGAGGAAATGCACGAAATGCTGGCGCACCCACTCCTCCGGTGTCAAGGCCACGTATTGGCGGCGGATAACATCGAGAATGAACGCTTTGTCGTCCTTCATTGTTATTTTTTTATCGTACGGAGGTAAGTTTAACTCAAACATTTCGTATATTTGTGGTTAATATGGTTAGTTATGGCGATGTACTTATATATTGTGTATCATTTTGAGTATAGCGAAAAAACTCTATAGGCATTACAGGATCTTTCACTTTCGTTCAAGATGACAAAGCAAAAGTTCTATATCGTCATAGTTGTCTATGCAAAAATATAACAAATATGAAAACAAAGCAAGAAATCGTGGAGAATTGGCTCCCACGCTACACGAAACGCAAGCTCGATGAGTTTGATGAGTATATCCTGCTCACCAATTTCAACAAATACGTAGAACTCTTTGCCGATAAGTTTGGCGTAGAGGTGGTGGGGCGTGATGCCAACATGACATCGGCCTCGGCTAATGGCATCACCATCATAAACTTCGGCATGGGAAGTCCCAATGCGGCCATCATCATGGATCTGCTCAGTGCCGTGAAACCCAAGGCATGTCTCTTCTTGGGCAAGTGTGGCGGCATAGGCAAGAAACAGCAGTTGGGCGACCTCATACTCCCCCTTGCCGCCATCCGTGGCGAGGGCACATCGAACGATTACCTGCCTGCCGAGGTGCCCGCCCTACCGGCATTCATGCTGCAGCGTGCAGTGTCATCCTCTATCCGCGATATGGGACATGACTACTGGACTGGTACCGTGTACTCTACCAACCGCCGTATCTGGGAGCACGATGAGGACTTCAAGGAGTTCCTACGTGCCACCCGTGCCATGGCAGTCGATATGGAGACAGCCACCCTCTTTGTCACCGGCTTTGCTAATCGTATACCCACTGGTGCGCTCCTCCTTGTTTCGGATCAGCCAATGACTCCCGAGGGAGTGAAGACCGAGAAGAGCGACAACCTAGTGACACAAAACTACGTGAACGACCACCTCAACATAGGCATAGCCTCACTGCGCATGATTATCGATGAGAAGAAGACGGTGAAGCACTTGAAGTTTGATTGGTAAAGGTATATTTGCTCAGCAGTGTGAGATTGTTGGTACTGTTGGATTATTTTTAAGATGGGTTATTAGGAGTTTGCTGTTCAAGGAAAAAATGATTACCTTTACATCGTGAAACCATAAGCGGACGGCACTTGGGTAAATCTATTATGGCAAAGCAAGAAATAACATACGACAGCATCATCAAGGAAATCAATTCGCGGCAGTTCTCCCCAGTGTATTATCTGATGGGAGAGGAGCCCTACTATATAGACCGCCTATCGGACTATATCGCTGAGAATGTGCTCACGGAAGAGGAACGCGGATTTAACCAAATGGTAATCTATGGGCAGGATACAGATATAGGCAGCATCATTGCTGCAGCCAAGCGATATCCGATGATGGCTGAGCATCAGGTGATTATCGTGAAGGAGGCGCAGACGCTGCGTAATATGGAGGAATTGGTGTATTACTTGCAGAAACCACAGCCTACAACAGTACTTGTATTCTGCCATAAGTACGGAACCATTGACCGGCGCAAGAAGGTGGCTGTGGAGGTTGAAAAGGTGGGACGTCTGTTCGAGTCGAAGAAGCTGAAGGATACCATGCTCCCCGGCTTTATCAGCAGTTACGTGCGCTCAAAAGGAACAGCAATTGATGTGAAGGCGGCCAATATGATGATCGAGAGCATTGGAGCTGACCTTAGCCGAATGGCTAGCGAGCTGGATAAACTCATCATAGCCAGGCCCAAAGCAGACGAGCCCATTACTCCCGAATTGGTGGAGGAGTGCGTGGGCATTAGCAAAGACTATAACGTATTTGAGCTGAAGAACGCGCTCATGGTAAAGGATGTGGTAAAGGCCAATACGATAGCTAAGTATATGGAGGACAACAAGAAGACCTTTGCCATGCCCATGGTGTTGGCCATGCTCTTCAACTTCTATGCCAATCTGATGATGGCATACTATGCTCCAGACAAGTCGGACAACGGTATTGCAGCTTACTTAGACTTGCGTAATCCATGGCAAGCCAAAGAGTACCAAACAGCTATGCGCTATTACACGGCATGGAAAGTGATGTATATCATCAGTGACATCCGCAAATATGATGCGCTGTCAAAAGGTTACGGTGCCAATGCTACGGACAAAGGGCTATTGCGCGAACTTATATACCATATACTACATTGATATGTTTGTAGCCTTACTCATGATGGTATGGCAGATTATTGAGTATAGATAGTGCTCTGTAGTATTGTTCCACAAATATAACTCTTACCATTTGGTGAGAAAAGGTCATGCGCGAAAGTGATATTTTGCTATATGCCATATTGTAAACCTCTTGAGAAAATCCGTAAGGGCCTCCAATGACAAAGACAAGTCGGTGGCTTACCGTATTCATCTGCTGCTGTATCCACTTGGCGAAGCCTACCGACGAAAATTCCTGACCACCTTCATCAAGTAGGATAACACGATCGCCTGGTTGTATGAGCTTGATAATCTGCTGTCCTTCACGATCTTTCTGTTGCTCTTTTGAAAGATTCTTCACATCCTTTATATCCGGAATAACCTTCATCTCTATGGGAGCATAGCGTTCAGCACGCTTCATATATTCATCAATAGCCTTTGTGAGATAACCGTCATCTGTTTTTCCGATAACAATGAGCAACGTCTTCATGTGACTTCGTAAATAAATTGGTATATAAATAAAAAGAATAGTACCCAAAGACACTATTCTTATAAAACTTAGAGCCGAAAGCGGGACTCGAACCCGCGACCTACGCATTACGAATGCGTTGCTCTACCAACTGAGCTATTTCGGCAACATTGCAAATGTCAAAGAAAACCTTTAAAAGCTGATTGACTTTTATCCCTTTCAAAGTTTCCGAGTGCAAAAGTAGAACATTTTGTAATAACTGCCAAATAAAACATCACTTTTTTGTATTATAACCATCCCTGCGAATTTGCTATATAATCGGCATTATGTTTAATTTGAAGCATTATAATTTATATATATTGAAAACAATCTCTCATCAGAATCCAAATTTTCACTCTACTATCGCACACCTCCATTTTTATAGGACTATAATCTCATCGACAAAAAGGAAACCGCCAAAATCGCTGCGTTGCGCTTGGAAATGTATAAAACGAGCATCTGTATTACCTTCCCAACTAAAGGTTTTGAAAGTTACTTCATCGTTGCGAACAACATTATTATCCATGGAAGTCAGTTGTGTAAATGCCTCCCCATCAATTGATGCAGATATATTGACTTGTGAAGGTAAAAAGACACCAGGACCACATATTTGCATAAAATCAGCACTGATGGTTCTAATATCAGTGACTTCACCGAGATCTATTATCAAGTCAACTCCGGTGCGCCCAAGGAATCCTTGCCAACGCTTGTCACCATAGGTCCATCCACCATGCCAACCATCAACGAGAGCATTATCTCCTCCTGCAGCATAACCTGAATAGTATTTCGATCCATTAATATACTCAACATGCTTACCTTGAGCTAGATGACGAATTGGTTTATCAGCTCCAGGACGATTACCAACCTCATTCTCAAGGTCAAAAGTGTTATATCCTTCTTGTTTTAAGCGTGTTGTGGCTTTTAAGGCACGATTTCGGAAGTGGTCGTAATTTTTATTTTCGGGAGTACTCCACCCTACCTCAGCTATTGCAAGAAGACGGGGATACATCATATATTCCATATGTTCTTCGGTGGAGATATATTCAGCAAAAACATTGCCCTGTATACCATATAATAATGAGGACTGCTCTGCTGTGAGAGTATCGGGAATAGGGTCATATGCATATACTTTGTTAAGAGGTAAATAGCCTCCAATCGCTTCGGGCTGTGTATGTGGAGCATCTTGATATGCATCCAAATAGCAATACTCTCCCGGAGTCATTATCGCCCGATGCCCTGCAGCTATGGCACGAAGCCCCCCTTCAGCACCGCGCCACGACATCACCGTAGCGTTAGGTGCAAGTCCGCCATCAAGAATCTCATCCCAACCGAGAAGTTTACGGCCGTGCGCATTGAGGAAGGTATCGATGCGGTGTATGAGGTAACTTTGCAACTCATCTACATCAGTAAGGTTCTCATGCTTCATGCGCTCCTGACATAGCGGACAGCTCTTCCACGATTGTTTGCTTGCCTCGTCGCCACCAATATGAATATATTCGGACGGAAACATAGCCATGACTTCGGCAAGTACATTCTCAAGAAACTCAAAAGTTTGCTCGTTTCCCACACAGAAATCCGATTCCTTGTAAGGTATGTGGGAACAGGACAGCTCAGGATAGACCGCAAGCACCTCTTCAGAATGTGAGGGCATTTCTATCTCGGGGATGATGGTGACATACCGTTCTTGGGCATATGAGACGATATCGCGTATCTGCTCTTGAGTGTAGTACCCTCCATAGGCATCACCACTACCCTCCTCTGCATATCGTCGCTCGCTATTCCACCACTCTTTCCATGTGGCATGAGTGCGCCATGCGGCACGCTGAGTAAGCAATGGATAACGCTTGATTTCGATACGCCATCCTGCAGCGTCGGTGAGATGAAGGTGCAAGTGGTTGAGCTTAAAGTAAGCCATAGCATCAATCTGTTTCTTCACAAAATCAACTCCAAAGAAGTGTCGGGAGACATCGAGCATCATGCCGCGATAAGCAAAACGAGGTTCGTCAATGATTGAGCCCATAGGAATATGGTTATCCTGAGCCAGAAGTTGAAGGAGAGTCTGAAGGCCATAGAAGAGCCCTGCGCCTGTGGTAGCTTTTATGCTTATTGTAGTGCGGTTAATATCAAGAGCATATCCCTCTGGACTGCTTACTTCTGGAAGTTCGTCAACTTGTTGAAGTAGGATACGATTTTTTCCTGTTTGTGACCCGATAGCAGACGCGAGTGGCGAGGTGGATATATAGTTGCATAGTATCGTGCGATCAGGTTCAGAAACATCGATACTAAGTTGAGTATTCTCATCAAGGTAAAAACTACCTACCGACAATTCAATTTGTTGGGGAACAGGTATCACGTTTAAAGAATCAGACCGATGTATACAGCCAGCAAGTGCGATGCATAAGGTCATTAAAAGGAACGATTTAGACATGATCTTTTTTCGTTTGTGGCAGGCTTCTCCCCTATCGATATGATACTAATAAAAAAAGTGAAGTCCGTCATACAACTCCATGGGAATTGCAGTTACGGACTTCATGTTTTCTTTTCAAAAATATTCTTTACTCTTCTGCAGGAGCCTCTTCGGCAGGTGCTTCAGCAGCCTTTAGCTCTTCGAGGATAGCCAATGCCTTGTCAAGCACAGTAGTATCATCGATGCGAACGAGACCGCCATCAGGACCCGGTTCGAGGTGGATACCTACACTCTGACCCAACTGGAAGTTCTGGCCACCGAAGAAGTTTCTTACGGTTTCTACAGTTACACCAAGTTCGTCAGCGATACGGTGCATACTACCATCAGGCAATGAATCTTTAAGATTACGCAACTCGTTGAATGTCATTAACTTGCTCATAGTCGTAAATTTTTATTATTACTAATAGTGTTGATTGTGTTTATAGTATATTATTATTAATATATATCAATGCATATATCGTGATGAACACGAAAGTTGAGTAGATGGCCGAGGTCATTATATTAACGTCTTCGACCAGAAATCCCGAACGGGTATAATTGGTGGTGATACGGTTCGGTTGTCGTTCTATCCTCTTGTTTATGAATGCATAGAGGGAATAAACCATCAATCCGAGAACAGTGCCGACGATGGCTCCGCACAGTATATCTCCTGGATAGTGTACGCCAAGGTAGATACGTGAGAAACTATTGATTGCTGCCCATAGAAGGAGCGAAAGCGATAGAGTTCGGTTCTTGATGAGTAAAGATAGGAACATAAAGATTCCAAAGGAGTTGCATGCATGGCTCGATGTGAAGCTGAAGCTACCGCTTCGATAGCCGTTAAAGGTATCGATAAGATGCATCATTTCAGGATCGTGGCTAGGACGAAGTCGGCCTACGAGGGGTTTTATGATATCTGACGATACTTTGTCGGTAACCAATATGGTCAGTGCAACGCCCAATATGATAAGAATCGTATTGCGAGGAGTGTTGTTCTTGATAACGATAAAAAGAAGTATAGCCGCTACAGGAATCCACACAGAAGTGGTGGTATAAATCTTCATCACGCCATCCATATACAGCGAATCGCTGCCGTTGAGGGCAAGCATTATCTGTTTGTCTATGTCGATTAATCGCTGTATATCCATCGCTTCTGTTATCAAATTTGTTCGATAGCTGAAGCGGGAAGCCAGCCGATGTTGCCATCTTCTATTTCAATTTCTTTCCACTCTTTCATACTATCGTCCTTTATCGTTACTTTTTTGCCTTCATGGAGGATGAAGAGTTCGGTACCTGAGGTACTAGGTGTACTGCGTACCGTAACGCTCGGCTCCATGATGATGGCGCTCTCACGATAGATCATCTTGTCCTTCTGATTTGACGCTATTACGTTGGCCAAAATGGTGCATATCAGAGAGAGTAATGCAAATATAAAGATAATTTTTTTAGTTTTGCTCTTTTTATTAAAAATAAATAACGTCAAGCATAGAATTAATACTATAAAACATAAAATTCCACATTTTGCCCACCCATCCACAGGCATAATGGAGGAGAAATCGCGGAACCAACGTACAAAGAATAGTTCGCTTACGATAGCATTTTTGTCCACTGCCTTGCTACGTGCCAGTTCAAGATTGAACTGTATATCCTCATTCGATGGGTCGAGCAGCAGGGCTCGTTCATAGTTGAGGATTGAGTGAGCTATATCGTTAGATTTATAGTAAGCATTACCCAGATTGTAATACACCGAAGCAGCCTCCCCTTCGGTGGCGAGCAACTGCTCATAGATGTGTATGGCAGTAGCATAGTCGGCCTTGGCATAAGCACTATCGGCCATAGCCTTGGTATAAACCACAGTACTGTCGCTAAAGGTTGTGTGTGCACACAGACTAATGCTGGTACACACGCATACATATATATATATAAGGAGTCGTTTCATAGGATTTTATCTTTTAATTGTATTTTCCAATTTATTCATCAGTGCGGCAACCTTCTCATAGATTTGTTCTACAGAATTCCTGGATAATGTAGGCGCATAACGGGCAAATTCGCATTCGTTGAGCAGTTTATCACACTCCTCTATCAAAGATTCGGGTACTTGACAGGCGGCCAGTTCTGCAGCAATATTATCCTTGGAGAGTTCCGATTGCGGCATATTCAGTTTATCGCTAAGGTATCCCCAGATAGCTTTAAGCACTTCATCATAGAATCCGCTCTTGTCCTTCTCGACCATTTTCTTTTTAGCGATCTTGAGTCGGCGAGTTGCCACCTTTCCTGCCTTCTTGGTGCGTGCCTTGGCAATATTGGCATTCTCCACAGCCTGTTTGCGATACACAATCATCAGAACAGTAAACAAGATGAGTGGAATGATATACCACAACCAATAGTTCAGTGAACCAAAGAAGAAGACTCCACGAGGACGATATTGGGTATCTTTAAGGTTGATGTATCGGATATCCTGCCCTAACAAGCGCAATTCCTCTTTGCTAACGTATCCCACAGGAGCAGATGAGCTTGACGAACCACTTCCCTTGGCTACGTTGAGCGTATACTCAGGTGTCGCGAGTGTCTTGTAAGCACCACTCTTGACATCAAAGTAAGAGAACTCTACAGGCGGTATAGTATAGGTGCCTCCAAAGCGCGGTATAGCAAGGTATTCAATAACCTTATTGCCCGACTGTCCACCCTTCTTGAGCGTAAACTTATTGTCTATCTTCGGATCATACACCTCAAAGTCTGCCGGGAAGTTTACTTCAGGTGTCTTGATAAGTTTCATATTACCAGTTCCCGAGATGATGAGTTTGAGCGTGACCGCCTCATTCTCCTTTAGCTCAGTAGTGCTGATAGAAGAAGAGATAGAGAACTCTCCCACTCCACCGCTATATGATGCGGGTTTTCCTGTCGGTAATGGACTGACATCAATGGTCAGTTTAGGCGTACGGATGGGTTTCTGCACATTGACATAGCTGCTACCTCCATTAAAGAATGCTTCGAAGGGGTCATAGTTCTGTACACGCTGTGCTACGGTACCTTCAAAGGTGATAGAAGGTATTTCCAACTTTCCGCTTTGCTGCGGGAAGAGCACATACTGACTCCATACGATGGTACGATAGTTGCGTCCCTGGTAGTGTTCGAGCTGGAACTCACGGTTCCCTTTAGGCATCTCCACCTCTTGGGTATGGAATCCCTTGAGGTCGGGCATCTTACCACTGACATTAGTGAGGTTTACCGTTGTATATATCTTATAGGTCAGGAGTATGGCTTCCTGCTCATATACTTTCTTCTTGTTGACTGTAGCCACAATGAAAAGGTCTTCATCGCTAATCTTTCCGCTTTGAGAAGAGGCCGATGCTCCCCTGCCCGATGATTGGGAACCGGATTGTTGTGCCGATGAACCGCGCTGATCAGGGGGCAACACCTTCACCGTAAGCTCCTTGGAGGTCATCAGCTTGCCATCTACATTGATTGTCGCAGCAGGAATCTTATAGGTACCCTCTTTCTTGGGTCGAAGAATACAGGTAAAGGTCAATGTATGCGATGAGGTACGTACTCCATTGATGATTGACGTACTTGACGAGCTGGATTGTGTAGGTCCCATGAGGATGTCAAAGTCCATGATATCGCCTACCCGGAAATTCTTGGCCTTATGCGTATTGATGGTATAGCTCAGGCGAAAGGTCTCACCCATCACTACTGCCGATGGTGCATCGGCGGTGAAAGACAGCTCATCGGCCTTTACTTGTGTAAAGGCAGCAATAAGGAGTGTGAATGTAAAAAGTAACTTCTGTTTCATATTCTTCTACGAGTGCAGGAGTCAGTATTGCAGGAGTACAGGTCAATGCCTGTTTTCCGCTTTCTTCGTCCTTGGTTCTCTATTTCTTTTCTTCTTATTATCTAATTATATGTGAGTATTACCAGTCCTTATCAAAAGTCTTACCTTGATGCTGTTGCATCATTTTCTTTTGTTTTTCCTGTATATCTTTCTCATCCTGCATCAGGGCATTGAGTATCTGTTCAGCATTCTCTTTGGATATCTGCTCCTCGTTTTGTTGAGATTGCTGTTGTTGCTGTTCCTGCTGCTGTTGTTGTTCTTGTTGCTGCTGCTCTTGATTTTGCTGCTCTTGTTGTTGTTCCTGTTGCTGCTGTTCTTGTTGTTCTTGTTGTTGCTCTTGATTTTGTTCCTGATTCTGATTCTCTTGCTGTTGGTCTTGCTGCTCCTGTTGTTGCTTCTTGTTCATGTACATGGCCTTAGCAAGGTTATAGCGAGTATCATCGTCATGCGGATTGTTTCGCAACGATTCCTTGTATGCTTCCACACTTTGTGGATATTGCTGTGCACTATAGAGCAGTGTACCCAGATTATGATAGATTTGAGCCAGTTTACTTTTGTCGGTTTCGAGCTTGGCCGCTGTGGCATATTGCTTCAAGGCCTCATTGCCCTTTTCTTCTGACTTCGTCGCCTGACAGAAAAGTGCGTTCCCCAGGTTATACATGGCATCGACCGATGTTGGATTCAGTTCCAATGCCTTACGGTACTCTATCTCCGCCTTCTCGAAAAGGCTATCGGCATACAACTTATTGCCATTGCGTATATGATCACTCTCAGTCATTGTCTGCGCTGTGGCACACAGTGTGCAACAGAGCATGATATATAGATATGAGATTCTTCGCTTCATGGTCATCATGTCTATTTATTTAAACAAATTGAAATCCTTCAACTTCGGGTTCTTCTTCACCATAAGCAGCATTTCCAGCAACAGGAGTATGAATGCTATCCATGCCATTACGGAGAACTGTTCGTCATATTCAGAGTAGATGGTGGTTTCCACATCAGCCTTGGCCAGCTTGTCAATCTCGCGCTGCAGTATGCGCTGTGCGTTGTTGGTATTGTCAATGCGGATATATACTCCATTACCAGCAGCCGCTATCTCCTGGCACATCTGTTCGTTGAGTTTGGTGACGATGACGTTGCCCTCCTTGTCGCGACGGAAGTCGTTGGCACGCTCCCCGGGAATAGGTGCGCCCTCAGGTGAGCCAACTCCCATCACATACACCATCATACCCTTCTCCACAGCAGCCTTGGCAGCCTCTACAGCACCTCCTTCGTGGTTCTCGCCATCGGTGATGATAATGATAGCCTTCCCCACTCCCTCTTTTGGAGTAAAGCTGCGCGTAGCCATATCAATGGCTGCTTTTATATTGGTACCCTGACGAGCGATGAGGTCCGGGTCAATGGATTCGAGGAACATCTTGGCTGAGATGAAGTCACTCGTGATAGGCAGCTGTATGAATGCATCGCCAGCAAAGACTATGAGTCCCACCTTGTCATCCTCAAAACCATCAACGAGCTTGGAGACGATATTCTTCGATTTCTCCAATCGGTTGGGAGCCACATCTTCGGCCATCATGGAGTTAGAGATATCGAGAGCTATCACAGTCTCAATACCCTGACGCTTGACGGTCTCCATCTTGGACCCGAATTGTGGACGCGCAAGCAACAACACCATGAAGCAAAGGGCTACAAAGGTGAGCCAGAACTTGAGTGCAGGCCGAAAGCGCGACACTTCAGGCATCATGGCACCGAGCAACTCAGGTGATCCATATCTACGGATGGCACTCCTGCGCTTGTGGCCGGCATAGAAATATACCACTAAGATAACAAGGAGCAGGATATATAGAAATAGGGCGTTAGGATTTGCAAACTTGAACATAAATTCAATCTACTATTTACAGATTTACTATTTACAACTTATTTCAACCTTTACGTTTTCAATCAGTATAGCGAAGCCTTCTTACGGTATTCTTCTCAAAACCGTCAAGCGCAGCAGAACCTCCAGCAAGAGACACACCATAGCCCATAGCGCAAAGGGCATATACTCCTCAGACTTGCGGCTGAAGTCCTTGACGTTGAGCTTGGTCTTCTCCAGTTTGTCAATCTCTTCGTACACCTCCTTGAGCTTCGAGTTGCTGGTGGCACGGTAGTACTGGCCATCGGCAGTCTTGGCTATCTGTTGTAAGGTACTCTCATCAATCTCCACCGGCACGTTGATATACTGTACGCCACCCATCGTACGATAGGGATAAGGCGCTGTGCCATTGCTACCTACTCCAATGGTGTAGACACGGATTCCGTAGGTCTTGGCTATCTCGGCGGCAGTGAGGGGTGATATGTCGCCACGGTTGTTCGAGCCATCGGTAAGGAGGATGACCACCTTCGACTTGGCCTTGCTGTCCTTGAGTCGGCTCACCGCATTGGCTATACCGAGACCGATGGCCGTACCGTCTTCGATGATACCATTCATCGCCATGTCACAGCTCACGCTATTGAACAGATTGAGCAACACGGCATGGTCAACCGTCAGCGGCGACTGAGTGAAGCTCTGTCCGGCAAAGATGGTCAGACCGATATTGTCGTTAGGACGTCCGTTGATAAAGTCGGCAGCTACCTGTTTGGCCGCTTCCAGTCGGTTGGGCTTCAGGTCCTCGGCCAACATACTGGTCGATACGTCCACAGCCAACATGATATCGATACCCTCCACCTCGCTGCTCTGCCAGCTGTCGGTCGATTGGGGACGGGCAAGCACCACGATGAGCAACGACAGTGCCACCATACGCAGCACAAACGGGACGTGACGCAGATACACCTTGTAGCTCTTGGGCATGGTGGCGTACATTCGCGTTGTAGATACACGCATCGAAGGCTCACTCCTTCTTCCTCTCAGGATATACCATATTATATAGGGTACGAGGAGGAGCAGTAATAGAAAATATGCGGGATGGGCAAATGTCATACTATACAATTAAAAAAATAAATGAATAACCCGGCTCAAGGCCACATACAACGCTGCAATACCACAAGCCGACAGGAGTACGATGCCGGCAATCAGCAATATACGCTGTTGCTTTGAGCGTCCCTCCTTGACAACGATTTCCTGCACCTCAGGAGCTGCGGGAGCTACCTCTTCCATCTTCGTCTTGTTGATGAACTCAATGGCATTGATGAGGTTCATGTCATTCTCGTTGATGAGTGGTTTGTACTTGGCAAACTTTACGAGGTCCGACATGTTGAAGAGGCTACGTAGCTCGCCTATCCACTCCTTGTCGGGCTGTTCATTCAGCTTGTCGATAATCTCATCCGATGTCATCTCCATTGCATTGAAGCCAAAGCGGTCCTGCATGTATATGCGCAGTGCATCGGTGAGCTCGGTATAATAGCCCTTGACATCCTCTTTCTGCCAGCCTTTCTCCTCCTTGATGCGCTCCATCTCCTTGAGTGCCACTTGGTGGGGCGGCAGTTTGGGTGCTATGGTCACACGACGCAAGATAGGCTTGTCGTCCGAATAGCGAAGCAGCAGATAAGGCACGAGTATGCCCGCTGCAATAATCAGCAGCAGAGCCAGCAGCATAGGCCACACATCGGCAAACTGTATAGGACGTTCTATCACCCCCTTGATAGGATATATGGCCTCCACATGGGTCGTGTCAATATCAAAGGTGAACACTTTCAGCGCCAAGGGATTAGAGGCATACACCTGACTGTCGACCAATACCTCAAATGGCGGGATAAAGTAGAAGGCTGTATCAAACGAAGTCACCGTAAACTCCTGTGTCACGAGCATCTGCTGATTCTTGTTCAGATATTGCGTGTCGGCTTTCACCTCCCCCACTATCTCGACACCGTCCATCAGGTAGTTGTTTGGATATGCCGGCATGATAAGCTGTCCCTCTGTGGGGCAACTCACCTCGAGCTTCACATGCGCTTGCTCGCCAATATATAATTGCAGTGAGTCAATGCTGGCATTGACAGTGACTTGCGCTTGCAATGGTAAGGCAAGCACGAGCAACGCCAATATAAGGGAGTGTTTCTTTAGTATCTTCATATTTCATCCAGTTTGTCATTTTGAACGAAGTGAAAAATCTCTCCATCAGCAATTCCTCTCATTCTCATTGCTATGAGCGAGATTCTTCGTTTCACTCAGGATGACATTCATTCTTAATTTCTTTTAGCAAAAAGGCTCATTAGTGACTTCACGTAGTCCTGGTCGGTGCGTACGGAAATAGCGTCCACTCCCGATTTGGTAAACGTATCGTGCAGTCGCTCTTGGCTCGCCACCCACCACTGATGATGATGTGCACGCACCTTGCGCGATGACGTGTCGATATACATATCCTCGCCACTCTCGGCATCCACAATCTTCATCAGTCCCACATCGGCGAGCTCCTCCACACGCTTGTCATACACTTGGATAGCCACAACATCGTGCTTGCGGTTGGCAATGGTAAGCGGACTCTTGAAGTCCTTGTCCCCGATAAAGTCGCTAAGCAAAAAGGTGGTGCAACGCTTCTTGATGGCGTTGGTCAGATACTGCAAGGGCACAGTGATATCCGTTTGCATACTCTCGGGCTCGTAGCTGAGCAGTTCGCGTATGATATAGAGGATATGCTTGCGTCCCTTCTGTGGCGGGATGAACTTTTCTATACGGTCAGTAAAGAACACAGCCCCGATTTTATCATTGTTCTGTATGGCAGCAAAAGCCAGCGTAGCGGCTATCTCGGTTACCATATCTCGCTTGTACATCCCCGATGTACCGAAATCGAGACTCCCCGACATGTCCACGAGCAGCATCACCGTGAGCTCACGCTCCTCCTCAAACACCTTCACGTAGGGTTTGTTGAAGCGCGCCGTCACGTTCCAATCGATATCACGCACGTCGTCACCGTACTGATACTCGCGCACCTCTGAGAAAGCCATACCACGCCCCTTGAAGGCCGAGTGATACTGGCCGGCAAAGATGTTGCTCGACAGCCCACGTGTCTTGATCTCAATCTTACGTACCTTTTTTATCAGTTCGTTTGCGTCCATTTTATATTTTGAGGAGTTAAACGTTGTTAAATGAAGATAGTCGCATTGCTCCTTGAGGAGATAAAGGCAAATAGTTCTTTCTCGTACAACGACATTCGGCATTTAACTCCATTCATCTCCATTTATCTCCTAAATAATTAGGGTACCTCTACCCTATTAAGAATCATGCTGATAATCTCTTCTGTAGTCAGGTTGCTTGCCTCGGCTTCGTACGAGAGGCCGATACGATGGCGCAGCACATCGTGAGCCACGGCACGCACATCCTCGGGAATCACGTAGCCACGACGCTTGAGGAAAGCGTATGAGCGGGCAGCCAGTGCCAAGCTGATAGAGGCACGGGGCGAACCACCGAACGAAATCATCTCCTTCAGCTCCTTCAGGCCATACTTCTCGGGATAGCGGGTAGCGAACACGATGTCGGCGATATAACGTTCAATCTTTTCATCAATGTAAACCTCCTTCACTACCTCACGAGCCTTGATTATCTCATCGGCATGCATGATAGGACGAACTTCGTACTTCTCACCATTGATATTCTGGCGGATGATGCGCATCTCCTCCTCCAGCTTCGGATAGTCGATAACCACCTTAAGCATGAAACGGTCCACCTGTGCTTCGGGCAGCGGATAGGTACCCTCCTGCTCGATGGGGTTCTGTGTAGCCAGTACAAGGAAGGGCTCGGGCAGACGGAAGGTCTCCTTACTCAGTGTCACCTGACGCTCCTGCATAGCCTCGAGCAATGCACTCTGCACCTTGGCCGGAGCACGGTTGATTTCGTCAGCCAATACGAAATTGGCGAAGATGGGACCCTTCTTGGAGATGAAGGTCTCATCCTTCTGACTATAGATCATGGTACCCACCACGTCGGCAGGCAGCAAGTCGGGAGTAAACTGTATACGGCTATACTGTGCATCGATGAGCGAAGCCAGTGTCTTGATGGCCAACGTCTTGGCCAATCCCGGCACACCTTCAAGCAGCACGTGACCATCAGAGAGCAATCCGATGAGCAGTGACTCCACCAAATGTTTCTGACCAACAATCACTTGGTCCATACCAGCCATCAGGTTGGTAACAAAGGCACTATGCCTTTCAATCTTCTCGTTTAGTTCGCGGATATCAATTGTTCCAGCCATAAATATTTAGTTTTTTAAGATTATTTGTTAGTAAGTTGCAAAGTTAACAATTAATTGCCAAACCACAATCAGCAATTCACAAATAAGAAGTAGTTTTAAGTTTATTTCAACAATCCCCTCCCTTAATGCTCTCTCCGTGCGATATTTCCGTGCAAATGGTCGGGCGAGCGGAAATATCGAATTGCCTTTAGCCCCTACGGGCGGCGACCTAAAGGTTCTCAGAGGCTATTTTTCGAGATAACTCCCTATCCCCTACCCTTTTAACCCCTATTTTCTTTGTCAGGATTTTTCTCCTTCTCAGAATTGGAAGTATCCGATTTTAGTTCATTGTACACAGAACTATCTATCCATTGACATCCCTTTTTTGACAATTCGTTCGCTTCTCTCATATTAATTTATTACTTTTGCATATTATAGGCCTTATAATATGGAAGACTATAGTGAATACCTTATACAGGGTGACCCCGACAAGCATGACAGAGTCCGTAATTGGATGGCTGCCATTGGACTTCAGGATGTAGATGGACTAACACCGTCCAATTACATGTTGGAGACCGTGCGTCGTAATATCAATGGCGAAATCACCATTGATGAAGTTGGCCGATTGGTTGATGAATACTATACCACCCAAGAAGGACTGAAGCAAGAGGCTCGTACCATTGAGGCAGACAAGGTGGCTGTGCGTATAGCTCAACTACTGTCTCACCAAACATTTGGTTTAGGTCCTAATTACCTTGCGCTCATTCACCGTTCACTGTTCGAGGGCATTTATAAGTTTGCAGGTACCTATCGTGACTATAATATCAGCAAAAAGGAATTGGTACTGAAAGGAGAAAGTGCCCGTTACGAACATGCACCTTTGATTTCACCTACATTAAAGTATGAGTTCGAGCAAGAGAACAACTTCTCTTATAAGGATCTCACAATGGAAGAGATGGTGAAGCATATAAGCCGCTTCGTTGCTAATGTATGGCAAGTGCATCCCTTCGGCGAGGGTAACACCCGAACCACAGCCGTGTTTATTATTCAATATTTAAAGCATCTTGGTTTTAAGGTAACGAATGAGGTCTTTGCCGAGAACTCAAAATACTTCCGCAATGCTCTTGTTAGAGCCAATTACTCAAATGTCCAATATGGCATTAAGGAGACGACAGAGTATTTGGAACGTTTCTTCCGCAATCTGTTGATGGGCGAAAAAAATGAATTGAAGAGCCGATATATGATTATTGGCACTTCGTGGAATGAGGATAAAAGTACCCAAGAAAACGAAAAAAGTACCCAAGAACCTCTTTCGAGTACCCAAGAAACGCTGGTTAGTACCCCAAAAACAACAGCTGAACGGATAATTGAAGAGATCCGCAAGCATCCCTTCACTACAAGAGAGCAACTTGCTGCAGTGATAGGCATAACCCCTGACGGCATCAAAAAGCAATTAGAAAAACTTAAGAAAGCCGGAAAGATACGTCATGTGGGAGCTACCAAAAAGGGACATTGGGAGATTATCGAATAAACATACTCCTCTGTAGTCTCACGATTGAGGCTATTCCCCTACCCTTATACTATAAACCTATTTAGTTCCTCCTTTGTCTGCCGCCAGTTGGGCAGGTAGTGAGTGAGCATATTAGTAAACTCCTCGTTGTGCAATCTCACAATAATATGCAGCAATTCGTGTACCACGATATACTCGATACAATGCAATGGCTTTTTGATAAGTTCCAAGTTGAAAGTAATGTTGTGTGTACGGCAATTGCAACTACCCCACAGGGTCTTCATCTGCTTTACTTCCCACTTGTTTGCTTTCACTCCTATCGTATTCTCCCATTTCTCGATTAAAGCAGGGAGCATGGCCTTAAACTCTGCACGATACCATTCCCGCAACACCTCAGCGCGGCGCTCCTTCGAGGCTCCCTCGCGTACATATAATATAATGTATTCGTTGCCTTGAATCTCTACTTTTGCAGGACCATTGTAGTATACAACTTTCAACCTATATCTATGTCCTTTATAGTAGTGGTTCTCTCCAGATACATATTCACGCGGTGTCTGTCGATTCTGCTCGATCACCATTTTTACGCGCTGCCTTATCCATGCCTCCTTGGAGAGTATGAATAGACGTATGGCCTCCTCGCTCATCATCATGGGTGCAGAGATATGTATACGAGCATTGGGTGGATAGATGGTCAAGTGCACATTCTTGATTCTCTTCCATTCCACTTCAGCAGATATGTCCGATACACTAATTATAGTCATCAGTATTCCTTATGAGCAATGGCCAATTGCATGATGTCATCAATCTTATCTTCCTGTCCACTACCGCGCAGTGAATCTTCAACCACCTTGCGCAGTGCTCTCATCTTACGCTGTCCGCTGCTGTCCATATCCCTGAATCCATCCCGTGCATTATATAGAATAGTCTCGTGCACACGAGAAGCCAACTTCTCATCTTCACCAAGATTATCATAAAGAGCTTGCTTGCCCTTCGTGTCAATAGTATCCGGATACCTCTTCTTTACTGTCGAGCGTGCCTCTTTGAGCTTATCGATAAGTTTTTCTATCAGTTCCTTATACTGTATCTTTCCAGATTTCTGTTCTTGCAGCAGTTGATTGAGCAGTTCGGACATCTTATCAAAATAAGCCGGATTGTTCGGTCGCTCGCTGATAATCATTTTGCGCATGTTTGCAGCCAGTACCTCAGCCACCGAACGCTCATTCTGTTTGATGCTCTTTGGCAATGCATCTATAGCTTTGTCTGTGTCCGTATCAATCAGTTCGAGGAACGAGATATCGGCCAAGTCCACCAATTTCTCGCTATCTTCGGCTCTCACATAGTTGTCTATCAACTGACGCATGGCAGGGTCATAATACTTCAAGTCAAGTGCATCACCGCTCTTCAGCTTTATCTCGTCCTTGATGTCATTGAAGTGGTCCACCTGCTTCTTTATATCTGCAGCCTCTATCGAGGTGTAGCCTGCTGCCTCCATTTCATTGGCAATGTCAATGTATCTACGCACCAGTTTGGAAACCAGTTTGTAGAATGTTTCCCGTTTATTGGCATTGGCATCGCACTCAGCCTGTTGCTCATCTACTGGAGTCGTTTCCTGATATACAAAGTAGGCAAAGTATCCTTCGCGTGTTTGAGGATGTATCACCTCACACATCGTATATACAGCCTGCAAAGCCTCCTCTAAAGCCTTGCGGGCCTCTGTAAGACGATTTGAGAGCATACCTTTGATGTCTTCCGAGTCGTATTGGTCAAACGCCCCGTTGGTGTAGTCCTCGATGGCATTCTTTACTGCACCAAACAGGTCTTGATAGTCGATGATATACCCGAAGTCCTTCTCCTCGCTATCCACACGGTTTACTCGGCAGATAGCTTGAAACAGGGTATGGTCGCGCATCTTCTTGTCTATATAGAGATAGGTAGCCGATGGAGCATCAAATCCCGTCAGCAGTTTATCCACTACTATCAAGAGCTTCATATCGCCAGGATGATCGATAAACTCCTTCTTTGCCCATGTCTCAAACTGCTCGGGAGTCTTGTCACCTATCATCTTCCGATAGATTTCATACTTCATCAAGTCCTCCGTTTCGCCATCACCTTGGTATTCATCCCTTACCGAAGACGCATTCGCATCATAGCTCGTCACCACGGCACAATGTCCCTTGAGTTCGGTCGATTGGAATACTTCCCAATACCGACAAGCTTGATAGATGCTATCGGCCACCAACATCGCATTGCCATAGCCTCCTGTCAGAGCACGCTTGGTGCTCATGTCCTGACATACATCGGCTACTATACGGTCGATGCGCTCCTTGCTGCTGAACAATTTCTCCATCTTTGCCCAACGCTCCTTGAGTGCTGCACGAGCCACCGAGCTAAGCCCCTTGGTCTTGGCTTCAAACCACTCGTCAATCTTCTCGCGCTTGCCAAGGTATTGCTCCACGTTGCGTGCCTCGTAGCGAAGGTCAAGGATGACACCATCATTCACCGCCTCGTTGAACTTATAGCTATGAATATACGACCCGAAGGTCTCTATTGATTTTTTCTTGTCGGTGCGTAGCAATGGTGTACCAGTGAAACCTATTAGCATCACATCATCGCCCATGATATGCTTCATCGCCTCGTGCAGCATACCGCCTTGTGTGCGGTGACACTCATCGATAAATACATAGATGTTTCCCTTGGCACGGAAACCTTTGGGAAGCGACCGAGCCAACTCCTCCAAGTATAGCGCGAGCGACTTGGTAGCCTTCTTGCGACCTACCGATATGGTGTCGCCATCATTCTTGTTGCCAAACTTATGTATCAGGGTACATATCAGCCAAGGGTTAGGGTGATTGAGCATTCCCGTCAGGTCGCCACCACTCTTGGCTCGTGCAATTTGTTCGCCCGCATCTTTAAAGCCAAGCTCTATCTGTTCGTCCAGTTCGTCGCGGTCGGTAATGACCACCACGCGGGCATCCTTTACATTTTCGTGTATCCACTTTGCCAGCCATACCATGGTGAGCGATTTGCCCGAACCCTGCGAATGCCAGATGATACCATTCTGCTTGTTGCGCACTCGGGGTTGTGCAGCCTTGATGGCAAAGTACTGGTTGGGGCGTGCAGCCTTCTTCACACCGCCATCAAAAATGATGAAATCGTGAATGTATTCAAGTAGCCTTGCTGGCTCAAAGAACTGTAAAATGCTTCGGTCAAGCTCGTTGGGGTACTCTTCTGCACCATATGCTGGCTGCGGACAGGGGTCGCCACAGGGTTCTTTCCATCTCAGCCAAAACTTCTCGGGAGTCTTGATAACGCCATAGTGTAGGCCTTCGGTGTCGTTCCCTGCAAAGAGCAATTGTATGGTAGTGAAGAATCGGGGAATATAGTCACCCTGCTGGTTGCGTATATTCTGACGGATACCTTCATGTACGGACACGGTGCTTCGCTTCAGTTCTATTACAGCGAGAGCGATACCATTGACATAAACGACCAAGTCGGGGCGTCGTTCACTGTCACCTTGTATGGTTACCTCTTCGGCAATATAGAAATCATTTTCCATCGGGTTGGCCCAGTCGATAAGGTGCACCGTGCGCTTCTTTTCCGACACCTCAGCCTGTACATTCACGCCATAGCGCAAGAGTCCATACACCTCCTTATTGGCATTGTAGAGTCCGCTGCCAAGATTCGCTGCCGCCTGTTTCAGTTTGGTAATGGCAGCACTTATCTCCTTGTCGGTGTATTTACGGTTTCCATTGGTGTAGCGCCTGTTTGTGAGGTATGCCCACAGTTGGTCCACCTCTATATTACTGTTTCCTACGCGATACTCCCAATTGCCAAGATAGGTGTATTTCAATACATGCTTGAAAAGTCCTATCAGCCTATTTTGCGTTACGCGCTCTCTTGCCCCGATGTTTGTGTCCATAGTATTATCTATTTGGATATAACTGTATTTATAAAAGTAGCTCCAAAGTTAGTTACATTGAAAACTTTATGTGCAAATTTAATCGTTAACTCTTCTGTGTGAATATTCGGTAGGCTACTAAGTACGATAGGATGCTGTTCTAATTTCGCATAGGCATTTATTGCTGCGTAAACTTTACCAGCAGGCATTTCGATTATTTTTAATCTCAAGAAGTTATCAATATATAGTCCAATATTAGCAGGATATTCTAGTTTATCAAGTCCTACAGTTGTAAAGTTCGAATATAAAACATTTCCTCCTCCTCGTTTATTCTCAAGTCTAACATCTATCAGAGGATAGTTTTGAAGTGTAGTTGGAAGCAGTACCTTTAGCAACTTCGCTTCATCTGGCGTTAACTGCTTTATAATATCCACAAAAGATGGATGTACCTGCCATTTCTTATCCGCATTCATTGACGATACAAGGAGATTGGCATACAACTCTCGCAAATCTTCATTGTTGGCACAATAACTCAATTGCTGCATTGCAGGTATAGCAACATAAGGCTCTGGCTCTACCAGTTTGTCTTCAGGTATCGCCTTTACTTTTTCTTTCACGGACTCCGCGGTAAGTCGTATGGTTTCTTCTCCGTTAATCAGCCACTTCTCCCATCCGCTCAATGCAAGTTTCAATGTTCGTGGAAGAAAACCAAGAACCTCTCCGATAGGTTTTACCGTAGGACTCAGGGCATCTTTATATACTTCTACCAAAACGCCATCAGCTTTGTCAACTATCTTTTTTGCAATATCCTCAGACATATTTTATTTTGTTTTCAATCTTATCTGTCCTGTTAATAACTTCTGCATCATACCCGATTTTAAGAGGCAATAGTTCTCTCTTTGTTTTTCAAGGTTTGCAATTTCCTTATCCATATCACTTAATATAGCAGCAATTGCTTGTTGCTCATCCAATGCATGAGGAACTCTAATCTTTGTATCACCAACCTGTGGCACGGTAAGTTGGGGTACACCTGTACTCTCAAATATAAACGAATTTATAAGGTTTAATAATTCCTTTACATATCGTCCGGATATATTGCTAACTTTAGGCACCATTACTATTAATCGAACGATGGCATCAAAATCTTCACTTCGATACTCTGCATGTCCTAATGTTCCTCGCCCTGTTACAGTAACACAACCAGACTTATAATTCGGAATTGACGTATATCCGTACAAGCCCTCATTATCTAAAGAATTAGAGTATATCGGATACTTATAATTTGATGTTTTTACTTCTGAAAAGTTGTAAATATCTATATCACCGCCTGCTATGATATCAAAACAGTCTCTCAATTTTACGTTCACCCACTCCTCAGTAAACCCTGGTAATCGTTTTTTTCCTGTGAGGAGTTGCTGCATTGCACCTTGTTTGACAAGGTGTTTCTTTGCGATTTTCTTATCTAAGGCTGCAATCAAATCATCCACATCGCTTAATGCCTTGGCAATTGCTTTTTGTTCGGAAAGGGGAGGTAAGAGTAATTTTGTACCTTGAATAGATTGTCGTGAAATTGATGATACCTTAATGCCAGTTATAAATGGCAATAATTGATTGTGATAACTTGAAGAATTGATATAATACCCCAACCAACCAGAAGCAAATGGTATAGTTGGACGACAAAAGAATGTATGCAATCCTGATACTATCTTTATTTCGGCATCATTCTTTATTTCTATACATTTACCTACCGTTTCATCTTCTGCTGTATCAGCAATAATTACATCACCCGACTGTACAAATTTTGAAGTCGTGACTTTTACATTCTTATTAAGATAAGGAATGGAACATTTTTCAACATCAACAATCGTTGGATATTTTATCAACACATCACCATAATGGATATTGCGCACTTCTCCGCAACTGTTGTTCATACAATCGCGTGGATATGTGTTGTTAGGGTATATATTGAAGGTCTGAGAGAACAATCTAATTTCCCAATCTTCAGGTATCAGCCCTAACTCTGTCTGTTTATATCCTTTTGGTATATTCATATCAGCTCTTTTGTAATCAGAGTGTTATTGTCATATAATATCTTTCTCTTGTTTTTTTGGTAATACAAACCTACGCTTAATGAATTTATCAATAATTTGCTCATAACGCTCCTGAATAAATATGTAGTTGTTTGTTTTTCTGATAGCATCATCTATTTGTATAATCTCTTCATTATCTTCAGCCGTTATAAACGTATTGATTTGAGCTGCAAATGCCTCTACTGATTGAAGTACAAGATTGATATTGCTTGGCACTTTCAATGGGAGACAATGAAGTAGTGAGTCCATTGCGCAGATAGTAGCGTGAACATGGTCGCCACAGCGATAGAACTCCTGAGCACGGATAAGCATAGATTCGTGTTTGGTACTTTCTGCCAATTCCAGCATTTGCTCCCGTTGCTCCTTAATGTCATTTTTTATGGTTTCAATCTCTGCTAGTTTACTTTTTATCTCTAAGGCATTGATGATTTGCCAACCAACGGCAAAGGTGACCAGAATGCCTATCATTGTTACCATAACGCCAATGAATGTATCGAGAGACACATCAGATAGTGCTATATCAGGAATGAACACTAAGGCTGATAATACGATGACACAAACAAATGCCAACAACGATAATATAATGCTGAGGTTATTTTTCATATCTATTCCCTTCTTAATATCCCATCTGTTTCAAATGCTCTGCCACCTTTGCCTCCAGGTCGGCAATCTCATCATCAATCTCAGGCAAGGTCTGTGTATAGCGTTCGGCCAGGGCCGAAACCTTTGAGGTGAGTTGCTGACTAATACGCTGCATCTCACTATCGAGCTGCGCAGAGAGTGTGGCAAACCACTTTTTATCGATGACCAATCGCTTGATGTCCTCTCCCGAGAGGTCGGCATATTTCACCATAAGGGCAGTGAGAAGGTCGTACTTACGATCCTTAATCACCTTCTTGTTGAGCGAGATGTCACCTTTGAGGTCGAGGTACTGCTGCAATACGGCAATCTCCTCGGCATCGGCCTTCTTGTCGAGAGCCTTGATGCGCTTCTTGATATTGGTGTCGCTCACCTTGGAGTCAGCGAAGTTGTCTTCATCAAAATAGCTTTCGGCATATTCCTCCGTCAACTCTGACAACTTGGCCTCGTTCTGTGCAAGCAACTCCTCGGCGGCAAGGATTAGGTCGCGCTTGTCGGCAAAGTACTCGTCTATCACAATGGGAACGGGAAGAAGGTCACACACGACATCCTCGGGAGCAGCGGCTTTCTTCTCCTTCTTCTTCGCATCATTCTTCTTTACTATGGGCTGCGGAGTATAGAGCTGCACTTCCCATCCACCCGACGATATCATATAGCAGTCGTCCTGCATCGTGTCGCTCCAGTACTTCATCAGGCTATCATAGACATCATAGGCATCGACGAGCGACTTATCTGCTGTAAAGATTTCCAGTATCGAGTTGCCGAGTTGCTCGATGAGCTTTTTAGGAGCAAACCCAGGAACAAGAGAATACAACTGACAACGATGTTGCTGACACCATTTTCCAAAACTACGTTTGAAGGCATCACCCTGCTTGCGGAAGTCCGCATTAGCTGCCACGGTGTCGCGTATGGCATCTACAGAGCAGCGCAACTCATAATACCCGGCACGAATGGGACGGTCGCTAAAAAGGTCGTTGCGCAAGGACGGACACACATCCCAATATTCAGAGAGTTGGTCTATATCGTGCTCGGGGAGTCCACCACGCAGATGGGCTTCAATATCCTGCAACACCTCGGTATCGGGAGCCGATACATAACGGGGAATGTTCAAGTTGTAGTCGTTGCGCTCTATCTCCTCCATCGGAACAAAGCGGGCAAAGTGGGGCACATCGCGCTGTGCTTGCCACACATCGACAATGCGGCGTATATCTTGCTCGCGCAAACGATTCTTGGCTGCATCCTTTATATATCCGTTCTTGGCATCTATCATGAATACGCCCTTGCGGCTGGCCGCCTCGGACTTCTCGATGACGATGATGCAGGCAGGGATACCCGTACCATAAAACAGGTTGGCAGGAAGACCGATAATGCCTTTGATGTACCGCTTCTCGGCAACAAGGTATTTGCGTATCTGCGCTTCGGCGTTTCCTCTGAACAGTACGCCATGAGGCAAGATACAGGCAGCACAGCCAGTCTGCTTCAATGAACGCACGATATGGAGCAGGAAGGCATAGTCGCCATTCTTCTCGGGCGGGATGCCAATCTTTATCCCCTCGCCCCAACGGTGGTACTCATCCTCGGCTTTGGCGCTCTTCAACCACGATTTGGTAGAGAATGGTGGATTGGCTACGATATAGTCGAAAGTCTTCAGTTGGTCTTCTTCCTTGAATTGCGGGTCGTTGATGGTGTCGCCCTGCTTGATGTCGGCATAGATTTCGCCATGAAGAATCATGTTCATCTTAGCCAATCCTACAGTGGCGTTGTCTTTCTCCTGCCCATAGATGGTGGCACCCTCGGGAGTCTCACACATGGCACGCAGGAGGAGCGAGCCCGACCCACATGTGGGGTCGTAGATGGTGGTTCGCCTTCCGTTCTTGGCTTTGGCCAGTCCTATAACCTTAGCCATCACACGACTGACCTCGGCCGGAGTATAGAACTGCCCTTTGCTCTTTCCGCTCTCGGTGGCAAAGTTCTTCATCAGATACTCATAGGCATCACCGATGAGGTCGTCATCGGCAGCGCGGTTCTTGCTGAAGTCAAGATTGTCATTCTGGAATATGGCAATAAGGTTGCTGAGCGTGTCTACCTTGTCTTTTCCCTTTCCCAGTTTAGCGTCATCCTCGAAGTCTGCCACGAAGACTCCTTCAAGTTGGTTGGCCTCGGCAAGGGCAGCCATCTTCTTGTTCATCTCTTCGCCAATGTTGGTCTTGCCCTTGAGAGCGACGAAGTCTTCAAAAAAGCATCCCTGAGGAATGTCAATATCAAAACCATCATCGCTACGACTCTTGTCGCTGATGTATTTCACGAAGAGAATCACCAACACATAATCCTTATATTGGCTTGCATCCATACCGCCACGAAGTTCATCGCAGCATTTCCACAACGTACTATATAATTCCGATTTCTTTACTGCCATAAGTGCACACTTTTTCCAATTTACAAAGTTATGAAATATTAAGCAATAAAAAGAAAAAAGGCGGGGAAAACTTTTGGCGTAGGAGAGCCTTTGGCTTAATTCTTGTGCAACGATGACGTTAACGATAACGATGACAAGAATTTGTTTTGTCTTTTGAGTCAAGGTGTCGGTAATCGGATGTAATAAGCTGTATAACTGTTGTTTGTCGACCGACACCCCAGTTGTGGGGTGTCGGTGGCTCCTCCATCTACGACCGATACCCACAAACGGGGGTGTCGGTCGACATCTTATTGCTATACAATATGTTAAGCCTAATTACCGACACCTACGCCAAATAAAAGGAAACTATAATTTTTCTCAAGTGTAATAATCCATCGAAGTAGGTGTAGCCATTAGCTGCTGCACCTGCAATAAGAATGGGAAGATGCTGTAAGTCGTAAAATCAGACAAAGAGATTTCAGAAATCAGACAAAGAGATTTTTTCTAACGAAAGGCTCTGATAATTCTATCAAAAGGCTCTGATGAATTTGCCGGAGCCTTGCGTTTCGCGCGGTACATGCATGTACCTAATCCATTGCATGCATATAATGATTTCATTGAATGTTTGTAATGTTTCCATTAAATAAATCTCTCTATAAGGATTTCTCATCTACCCCTTGGCAAGGGAATCAATTGACAATTGACAAATCACAATTTGCAATTAAAAATCTGCAAGTTACAATATGCCGTGCGTACAATAATCCAAGTGTATACCCCCTTGGCACCCCCTTGGCATGTGAATTGAAAATTGAAAATTAATAATTGAAAGTTATGGGCGGATGATTTCCCTTGCCAAGGGGTGGCAAGTGGGGTTGGCAGCAGCATTACATAATGAAAGTCAACGACTTACTAACCGTTTTGCCATGCCAATGCCAAGGGGTAAATTCAAATCATTATATAACTGAAATTATTGGTGTCCGATAAAAAAAAACTCTTTTTTATAGAACCTGCCTAAAAAATCACATTTTTTATGTAAGTTTGCAATAGATATTAGAAACTGCTATCATGAATATCCAGCAACTAGAGTACATCGTGGCGCTCGATAAGCATCGCCACTTCCAACGGGCCGCCGAAGCATGCGGAGTGAGCCAACCGACACTGAGTGCACTGATACAAAAGCTTGAAGAGGAACTCGACCTTACACTCTTCGACCGCAAGAGCCACCCCATCAACACGACGGAGAGTGGACGTGCCGTGGTAGACCAGGCACGCGTAATACTGTTCCACATCGCACAACTGCGCGAGATGACCCGCTCGGAGAAGGAACTCAACAGCGGCATCGTGCGCATCGGCGTAATCCCCACGGTAGCTCCCTACATATTACCTCGCCTGTTCAAGCAGATGCAACAGATGTTTCCGCAAATAGAGTTGCGTGCCTTCGAACTGCGTACGGCTGTCATCATAGAGCAACTACGCAAAGCAGAGCTGGACATGGCCATCCTGGCTACCCCACTCGAGCAACCCGATTTTCTGGAGATACCGCTCTACTATGAGAAATTTGCCGCCTATGTATCACCTACCGAAGAGCTATATGGCAAGGAGGAGATAGCTGCCCATGAAATGCCCACCGAACATCTGTGGGTACTCAAGGAGGGACACTGCATGAGAAATCAGGTGTTCAACTTCTGCCAGACACAGTCGACCTACTCAACAACCTATGAGGCGGGAAGCATTGACACCTTAATAAAGATTGTGGACGAGAACGGCGGCTATACGGTAATTCCCGAGCTGCATCTTCCCCTACTCCACGACAAGCAGCAGCAACACATCAGGCCACTTACCGCACCTACCCCCGTACGAGAGATTTCACTCGTGATACGCCAGGATTATGTACGCGAACGTCTCATCAACTCCGTAGCCGATGCCGTAAAGACCATCATACCGGAGGAGATGCTCGACACACGATTGAAGAAGTTTGCCATCAAGTTATAATACAAAAAGGGCGTGCACTGCACGCCCTTTTCTGTGTATGAAGCATCTCGCAGGATTACTCCTCAGGCTTCATATTGGTGTACACATTCTGTACGTCCTCATCCTCTTCGAGACGCTCTACAATCTTGTCGATAGTAGCACGCTGCTCCTCGTTGACATCTTTCAGGTCGTTGGGGATACGGGTAAACTCGGCACTGCGTACCTCGAAACCGCACTCCTCAAGGTGCTTCTGAATCTGTGAGAATGACTTGGGATCACCGTAGATGGTGATTTCGGTACCACCATCTTCCTTCTCCTCCTCATCGTACTCATCCTCTACACCAAAGTCAATCAGGTCAAGTATCAACTCATCCATATCCACATCGTCCTTCTTGGCGAAGGTAAACATTGACTTGTGGGTGAAGATGAAGTCGAGCGAACCAGATGTGCCGAGAGTACCGCCAAACTTGGTGAATACGCTACGCACATTGGCTACAGTACGGGTGGTATTGTCGGTAAGTGTCTCTACATAGATAGCGATACCGTGAGGGCCATAGCCTTCGTAGTTCATCTCCTTATAGTCCTTCTGATCCTTACCGCAGGCATTCTTGATGGCACGCTCAATGTTGTCCTTGGGCATGTTCTCGTGACGTGCAGTAGCAATGATAGCACGGAGTGCCGAGTTGTTGTCGGGATCAGGACCGCCAGCCTTCACGGCGATGGCAATCTGCTTACCGATACGTGTAAATGTGCGGGCCATGTTGCCCCATCTCTTCAGTTTTCTTGCTTTACGGAATTCAAACGCTCTTCCCATAATTCTATTTTTATTTAGTGATTATATTTTCTTTTTCTCGGAGGACTCGAAGAACTCTGCCCGAAAGCCCCCTCTTCGGGAGGGGGTTGGGGGAGGCTTCTTCTCTTATCTCAACTTCGCACCCAACTGCTTCTCGTATGAGGCGATGAGCTTAGCCATGATCTTGTCAATCTGCTTGTCGTTGAGGGTCTTCTCCTCGTCCTGCAGGATGAAGCTCACAGCATAGCTCTTCTTGCCAGGCTCGAGGTTCTTGCCCTCGTACACGTCGAACAGCTCGACAGCCTTCAGCAACTTACGCTCACAGTCGTAGGCGATACGCTCGATGTCGGCAAACTGCACGTTCTTGTCGAGCAAGAGAGCGAGGTCGCGCTTCACAGAGGGATACTTAGAGAGTTCGGTGTAGCTCACCTTCACCGACTTGATAGCCTGAAGCAGATTCTTCCAGTTGATATCGGCATAGTATACCTCGTTGTCGATGTCGAAAGCCTTGGTCAGTTTCTTGCTAACGATGCCTACGGTAGCCAACAGCTTGCCACCACGAGTGTGGTAGCTGAGGGCAGCAGAGTAGATGCCATCGGTAAGGTTGCCTACCACCACACTACGGAGGTTAAGGCCGAGGCGGGCGAAGATGTTCTCTACGTATGCCTTGAGCTCATATACGGTAGCATCCTCATCGGCATGTGCCCATGAGCCAGCCACGCGCTTACCTGTCAGCCAAAGTCCAAGGTGATAGTCTTCGCTGTAGCAAGCGAGCACCTTCTCGTCGTTCTTCTTCTCCTTATTATAATAATAGCAGTTGCCATACTCGAAGAAACGTAGGTCGGCACTCTTGCGGTTGGCATTGTGTGCTATGCTCTCGAGACCACCGAAGAGGAGTGTCTGACGCATCACGTTGAGGTCGTTGCTCAAGGGGTTCATCAGGTTCACCAGATTCTCGGGCTTATAGGTCTCATTGCCGTCATAGTAGGCTGCACGAGTGAGCGAGTTGTTGAGTATCTCATTGAATCCGCAACCCACCAGCTGCTCGGCTACTACCTGCTGCAAGCGGTGTGAGCGGTCTTCCTTGTTCTTGGTGGTGAGGCTCGACTTCAGTGCCGAGGGAATCTCCACATTGTTGTAACCATAGATACGGAGGATGTCTTCTACCACATCGCAGGGACGCTGCACATCCACACGGTAGGGAGGAATGCTGAGGGCAATACCCTCGGCAGACTCGTTCTCGATAGTCATCTCAAGGCTACGTACGATGCTCTTCACTGTCTCTGCAGGAATCTCCTTACCGATGAGAGAGTTGACGAAGTCATACTTGAGGTCTACCTTGAAGTCCTCGATGGGGTTAGGATACACGTCGCAAATCTCCATAGAGATGGTACCACCAGCCAACTCCTTAACGAGGAGTGCAGCCTGCTTCAAAGCATAGATGACACCATTGGGGTCGATACCACGTTCAAAGCGGAACGAAGCATCGGTATTGAGTCCGTGACGACGGGCGGTCTTGCGCACCGAAGTGGGATTGAAGTAAGCGCTCTCAAGGAAGATGTTAACAGACTCCTCGGTAGTACCCGACTCCAAGCCGCCAAAGACGCCGGCAATACACATCGGTTCCTCGGCATTGCATATCATGAGGTCGTTCTCAGAGAGTTTGCGCTCTACCCCATCGAGTGTCACGAAGGGAGTACCCTCGGGCATGGTCTTCACCACTACCTTGCCACCCTTTACCTTGTCGGCATCGAAGCAGTGAAGGGGTTGGCCATAGGCATGGAGGATATAGTTGGTGATGTCCACGATGTTGTTGATGGGACGGAGGCCGATGGTTGTCAGTCGGTTCTTCAACCATTCGGGACTCTCCTTTACAGTAACACCCTTGACACTCACGCCGGCATAGCGCGGACAAGCAGTTTCGCTCACCACCTCGATGGCGATGGGCAGTTCGTTGTTGTCCACAGCAAACGCCTCCACTGAGGGACGGTGCAGAGCAGTCTCATAGCCATTCTGCAACAGGTAGGCATAGAGGTCACGGGCCACGCCATAGTGTGAGCAGGCATCGGCACGGTTGGGAGTGATGTCCACCTCGAGCACGTAGTCGCTCTTGATATTGTAATAGTCCTTGGCAGGGGTTCCGGGTACAGCATCGGCAGGAAGCACGATGATGCCTTCGTGACTGGTGCCAATACCGATTTCATCCTCGGCACAGATCATACCATTAGATTCCACACCGCGCAGCTTCGACTTCTTGATGGTGAAGCACTCATCGCCGTCGTAGAGCTTGGTGCCCAATGTAGCTACTACCACCTTCTGACCGGCAGCCACGTTGGCTGCACCACATACAATCTGCACGGGGTCGCCCTCACCGAGGTTGACCGTTGTCACGTGCATGTGGTCAGAGTTGGGATGCGGTTCGCAGGTGAGCACCTCACCGATAACGATACCTTCGAGGCCACCCTTGATGGTCTGTACCTCCTCCACGCTGCCTGTCTCCAGACCTATCGAGGTGAGCGCAGCGGCTACCTCGTCGGGAGTGAGGGTAAAATCGACATATTCCTTTAGCCAATTGTACGAAATATTCATATCTTATTTGTTGCTTAAATAATACTCTTAAAGAAAATGATTGCAAAAATACAAAAAAATATCTTTGCAATCATCATAACGCATTAAGAATCCACTCTAATTTATCGCTAATATGTGTTTGAGTTTGTTTTCCGGCTTATCTAAGGTTACTTTTTCCATCATTATGGTCGGCCATGGATGAATTACGTCCGCAAGAGGATAAGCGTTACGGTATTGTTCCTATGACTTATGGCGGTTGGCCCGCTTGCGGCGTATCTCGGCCTTCATCTTGGCCGATGCAGAGTGGTGCTGACCGGTGATGTAGGCTTTCTTCTTGGCCTTGGTCTTCACCTTCTCCTCCTTGGGGCGGTCAGAGGCCACCTTCTTGAACATGATGCCTTTGGTGAAAATATCTTCGCTATTCATCAGTCTTCTTCATCAAATTCTATATCGTCGTCAAACTCATATTCAAAATCTTCCATCTCGTCAATGTCGTCGTACTCGACGGAGATGTCGTCGTCCTGTCCCATGGCACGCAACTCCTCTTGCAAACAGCCCATATCCTTGGCGCGATGCACGAGGCTGTCCTTGCTGAGTTCGGCGTGGATATCCTCCTTGTTCAGCTCGTTCCAAAGTATATCCTTCAATACAGAGACCCCCAGTCCAGTGACAGAGGAGATGAATACGTGGGGAACATCATCGGGCAATGTCTCCTCAAGCATCTCCACCAGTTCCTCGTCCAGGAGGTCACACTTGGTGATGGCCAGCACTCGCTGCTTGCTCAGCATATCGGGATTGAAGGTGGCCAGCTCATTGAGCAGGATATCGTACTCCTTGCGTATGTCATCGGTGTCGCCCGGCACCATAAACAGTAACAGTGAATTGCGCTCTATATGGCGTAGGAAGCGCAGGCCAAGTCCCTTACCGGCACTGGCTCCCTCGATGATACCGGGTATATCGGCCATCACGAACGAGCGGTTATCGCGATAGGAGACAATGCCCAAGTTGGGTTCCAACGTGGTGAAGGGATAGTTGGCAATCTTTGGCTTGGCTGCCGAAACGGCTGCAAGGAGGGTCGACTTACCGGCATTGGGGAAGCCCACAAGACCCACATCGGCCAACAGCTTGAGCTCCATGATGACAGTAAGCTCTTGCATTGGTTCGCCCGGCTGCGCAAAGCGCGGAGCCTGACGCGTAGGTGTAGCAAAGTTGAAGTTGCCCAAACCACCACGACCACCACGAAGCAGAATGACCTCTTGCCCGTGCTCAGTGATATCACATAGGTAGGCGCCTGTCTCGGCGTTGTAGACAACCGTACCGCAAGGTACCTCTATAATCTTGTCCTCACCGTCCTTACCGCTACTCTTGTTCTTCGACCCATTGCCACCGTTGCCAGCAAAAGCATGACGATCGTAGCGGAGGTGCAGAAGTGTCCAGTAGTTACGGTTACCACGAAGGATGATATGACCGCCACGACCACCATTGCCACCGTCAGGTCCACCATTGGGATTGTACTTGACACGGCGCATGTGGGTGCTACCACGACCTCCCTTGCCCGAACGGCAATAGATCTTTACGTAATCGACAAAATTTGTTTCAGCCAAAGTTTCTAAGAATTAGGAATCAGGAATTAGGAGTTAGGAGATGTGCACGGAAGCCTCAAGACCTAACTCCTAGTCCCTAATTAAATAATTGTATTGACGTATTCTGTGATGTTCTTCACCATACCCTCAAGGCCTATCTCATCGGTATAAGTAAAGCCTTGGAACACGCCCTGGCCCTTGAACCACTCGATGAGCGGAGCTGTCTGATTGTGGTATACGGCAAAGCGTTTCTTGATGGTTTCTTCATTGTCATCAGCACGGCCTTCGAGTGTAGCACGGCGCAACAGACGAGCCATCAGGATATCCTCGCTCACCTCAAGATTGATCATTGCCGAAATCTTCTCGCCACGTTCCTCAAGCATGGTCTTCAACGCCTCGGCTTGAGCGATGGTACGGGGGAAACCGTCGAAGATTACACCCTTGCTCCCCTTAAAGCTGTCATAAACGTTGGCCAAGATGCCAATCATCAACTCATCGGGAATGAGTTGGCCATTGTCAATGTAGCCCTGAGCAGTCTTGCCCAGTTCTGTTCCGTTCTTGATTTCAGCACGGAGTACGTCGCCCGTAGAAATATGGTCCAACTTGAATGTTTCAACGAGACGGGCACTATAGGTACCCTTTCCTGAGCCTGGGGCTCCGAAAATCACAATGTTTAGCATAGCTTTTTACCTTATATAATAATAGTTATTCTACAACGGTGTAGATATCCTTCAGATTACGACCATAGCCATCATAGTCAAGGCCATAGCCCACGATAAAATCATTAGGAATCTCCAATGCCACATATTCCACATCAAGGGGTACCTTCAACTTCTCTGGTTTGAGAAGGAGAGTACACACATGGATAGACTCGGGAGAACGGGTACCAAGGTTTTCGAGCAACTTCTGCATGGTACAACCCGTATCCACAATATCCTCGACAACGACAATAGTACGACCGCTGATACTTTCAGAAAGGCCAATAACCTCCTTGATAACACCCGTGGAAGCTGTACCTTCATAAGAGGCCAGTTTGACAAACGAAATCTCAGCAGGAATAGTGATGCGACGGAAAAGATCGGCAGCAAACATAAAACTGCCATTCAAAATGCCTAAGAACAGAGGGTTCTTGCCCTCAAGATCGCGGCTAATCTGCGCCGCAAGACGCTCTACCTCCTTCAGAATCTTCTCTTCGGGGATAGAGATAGCGAACTCTTTGTCCTTAATCTTTATTGTGTCCATAATCGTGCATTATACGAAATTTCCACAAAATTAGAAAAAATCTGTTTAATGAATGAAGAAATACCTAATTATTTTCCAATTTAGAGTAAAATGTCAACAAAATGTAGTACTTTTACCATCGAAAACAGCTATTTCAATTACGAATCAAACAAAGGGCTTTTGAAAGTCATTATATACTTACACTAATCACAATATGCTAATGAATACTTCAAGAAGAGTCCTGCTACTGACAGCAGTTGCATTTTTTGCTCTGTTCTTGTGTCCTGCACAAGAGAATACCAAGGATGCAACAACGCCACAACAATCAGGCAAGGGAGCTGTCACCATGCTCACCGAAGCCGATTTCTATAAAAAGATAGCCGACATCCGCAACAATCCGAACGAATTTAACTATCTTGGCAATCGCCCTTGTGTCATAGACTTCTATGCCGACTGGTGCGGACCATGCCGTATGCTCTCACCTACCCTCGAAGCTCTATCCAAGGAGTATGCAGGGAAGGTTGATTTCTACAAGATCAATGTCGACAATGAGCGCAATCTGGCGGCTGCCTTCGGCATACGTAGCATCCCCACCCTACTCTTCATTCCCACCAAAGGAAAACCCACACTGATGCAGGGAGCATTACCCAAGAAGGAATTGAAAGAGACAATTGACGAACTGCTACTTGACAAGAAAGCACAACAATAACAGCCCCCCAAAAATAATAATCCCTTTATATCACAACAGACATGAACAAAACATCCATACTGGCAATAGCACTAGCCATCAGTGCTTCGACCTACGCACAAACCACGATAACCCCATACACACCAGGAGTGTCTGCAGAGGGAGTCGTTTACTACCTACCCAAGACCTACGTAGACGTCAGCGTGACAATAGAGAAAAGCGTATATACACCCGGCGAGTTGTGCCAATATGCCGACCGCTTCCTGCGCTTAGGAACCATTTCAGACAAGCCACATACGTTTTTTACGCTCAAAGATGCCCGATTAACAACCGGAAGCATGCCTGACAAGAAAAAGGTATACCATATAAAATATGCGAGCAACTCCGTCGCCCCATTGGTTACACTCAGCAAGGATGGTGTATTGCAAGCAATCAACACCTCTCCGATTGAGCCTACACAAGAAGCAGTTGCCCCCACCTCCACAACCGAGAAAAAGCAACAAGCAATCAACCCGCGCTCATTCATGACCGAAGAGATGCTCTTGGCCGGTTCAAAGGCCAAGTTGGCAGAGCTGGTAGCCAAAGAGATATACAGCATTCGTGAAAGCAAGAACCTGATTATCCGCGGACAAAATGAGAATATGCCCAAAGATGGAGAAGCGCTGACCATCATCCTCAATGGATTACAAGAGCAGGAAGAAGCCCTAATGCAACTGTTTACGGGATCTACCACGACGGAATCCATCACAGAAACCTATCAGGTAATCCCTGAGGGGAACACGGAAAAAACGATTATCGGCCGATTCTCACGCAAACTAGGTTTACTGCATCAGGACGACTTGGCTGGCGCTCCTATATATATTAGTATTGCTAGCCAACAAAACATCCCCGAGCCTGCACCAGAACCAGCGCCCACTGAAGTCAAAAAAGGCAAAGCAAAGGGAAAGAACAAGAAGAAAGAGGATCAAGACGGATTAGTGTACAACATACCCTGCATGGCCGACATCAAGGTTTTCACCAATACCCAAACATTAGTGGAAGAGAGCCTTCCCTTTGCTCAGTTTGGGCGCACAGAAACCTTGTCAGTAACGCTTTTCACCAAGAAGAAAGATATCAAGGTAACCTTGGACCCGATAACTGGCGCCCTAAACAAAGTTGAAGAGTAACGCACTCATTTAGGGTATCACGACTCCACGAACAAAACGGAAAATGACATTTTATTATGTTTTTTCCGTTTTTTCTTTCTTTTTTAAACCAAACAACGCAAATTTCTATTATCTTTGCATCCAAATTTGAAATTAAATAGGTATTAGTATGAAAGTACAAGAGACATTAGCAGTACTTAGAGAGCATTTTCCCGGTGAAGAACTGTATTTCCAGGCTGTAGGCGAAGTGCTGTCAACAATTGAAGAAGAGTATAACAAGCACCCCGAGTTTGAGGCCGCCAACTTGGTAGAGCGTCTTTGTGTGCCCGACCGTATCGTGACCTTCCGTGTCACATGGGTTGACGACAAGGGC
>JAZPZS010000024.1:0-21103 GCA_045544835.1 Bacteroidaceae bacterium
ATGGTCGGTATTGAGGTTGGGACACACCTTAGGATGTATACACGAAGGGCGCTTGCAACGGGCACACTTGTCGGTATCCTTGCCGCCCATGCGGTACATGTTGGCCGAGGGACCTCCCAGATCACTGAGGTAGCCCTTGAAGTCGGGCAGTGCGGCAATGGCCTTCACCTCTCTTAATATGCTCTCCTTGCTGCGACTCACGATGAACTTGCCCTGATGGGCCGATATGGTGCAAAAGGCACACCCTCCGAAACAGCCGCGGTGGATATTGACCGAGTGCTTGATCATGTCGTAGGCGGGTATGCGCTTGCCTCTGTAGCGAGGGTGAGGGAGGCGCGTGTAGGGCAGGTCGAAGGAGTGGTCGAGTTCCTCGGTCGTCATGGGCGGATAGGGTGCGTTGACTACGACGTAACACCCCTCAACCTCCTGTATGAGACGTGAGGCATGCATCCTGTTTGACTCCTCCTCGATGTGGCGGAAGTTGGCCGCCTCGGCACGCTTGTCGCGCAGGCACTCGGCATGGCCGTGCAGCACGATGTCGGCCTCGGTGATGCCACCGGGTATCTCCTCCTTGCTGCGGTAGAGGATAGCGGTTTGGGGAATGTTCTTGAGTTGAAAGATGAAAGATGAAAGTGGACAGTTGTTGCCATTCGGATGGGTACTTTCATCTTTCCACTTTCCACTTTCCACTCGTCGCAATTGCCGCGCAATTGCAACTATCGGTTTCTCTCCCATGCCATAGACGAGAATGTCGGCTCCGCTATCGCACAGGATGCTGCGGCGCACCGCGTCTTGCCAGTAGTCGTAGTGAGTGAGGCGGCGCATGGAAGCTTCGATACCGCCGAGCACTACGGGCACGTCGGGGTAGAGACGCTTGAGTATCTGTGTGTATACGATGGAAGGGTACTCGGGGCGCAGATCGTGACGTCCGTCGGGCGTGTAGGCATCCTCGGAGCGCAGGCGCTTGCCGGCAGTGTACTTGTTGACCATCGAGTCCATACACCCGGCAGTGACACCGAAGAAGAGGCGCGGACGGCCCATCTTGCGGAAGTCGCGTAGGTCGTCACGCCAGTTGGGCTGCGGAACAATGGCCACACGCAAGCCCTCAGCCTCAAGGATGCGCCCTATCACGGCAACACCGAACGAGGGGTGGTCTACATAGGCATCGCCCGAGAAGAGCACCACGTCTACCTCGTCCCACCCACGCAGCTCCATCTCCTTGCGAGTGGTAGGAAGAAAATCTGTCAGTTGGGGCATTATGCTTCTGCTTCGGCTTGTTCGCGACTCTCGGCCCATCCCTCATAAAGTTCTATGAGCGCACTCAGCCCAAGAGCCTTCATATTGTTGTGGTAGATGACATCGATGCAGAGGTCGAGCAACTCCTTGCTACCGTCTTGCGACACGATGAGTGAGCGTATGGTAAGCTTCAGCTTGTCGAGCACTCCTTCGTCAACGATGCCGTTGCTGCCTACCAGGCCGCTCAACAGTTGGTATTTCTCTATCGTGAGCAGATGCTCTTCACTGATCTCTATGCTGCGTGTACCGCTCTTGTTGGTTTTAATGCTATACATACTGTTTATATATATGTGTGTTGTATTGTGTGAATAAGCGTTCTTGTTCGTTTGGTCTGATTGCTCTCTGTTAGGCTGAGGAGCCTATGAAATCGTTGAGCGTAGGGCTCGAGGTGGTGTCTAGGTCGGTGCTGGTGCCAGTCCATTCGGCGTTCCCGTTGTGGATGAATAGTATTTGCTCTCCGATGGTACGCACCGAGGCCATGTCGTGGGTGTTGACGATGGTGGTGATGCCGTATTCGTGGGTGATGTCGCTGATGAGGCTGTCGATGATGCGTGAGGAGATGGGGTCGAGGCCCGAGTTGGGCTCGTCGCAGAAGAGGTAGCGGGGCTCCAGGGCGATGGCGCGGGCTATGGCCACGCGCTTCTGCATGCCGCCACTGAGTTCCGAGGGCATCTTCTTTTCGGCATCGATGAGCCCTACGCGGTCGAGGCAGAAGCGGGCACGGTCGAGTTGCTCGCGATGGGTCTTCGATGAGAACATCTTGAGCGGGAAGAGCACGTTGTGAAGTACGTTCATGGAGTCGAACAGAGCTGCGCCTTGAAAGAGCATGCCCATCTCTTGCCGCAGCAGAGTGTTTTCATGTCCGGTTAGGCGGTGTATGTCGCGTCCATCGTAGAGCACCTGCCCTTGTTCGGGGGCAAGCAGGCCTACGATGCATTTGAGTAGTACCGTCTTGCCCGAGCCGCTACGTCCGATGACCAGATTGGTCTTGCCCTCACCAAAGGTGGCGCTGATGCCGTGCAGCACTTCGTTCCCCTCGAAGTTCTTATGTATGTCAGCGATGGTAATCATTTCTTTTAAGGTTGATGGATGAGGTTTTAGAGTCCGTAGTTTCAATTATTAACTTTTAATTCTTAATCCAATCAAGTCTGTGGACTCAGCTCATCAGCAGGTTGGTCAGTATAAGGTCAGTGAAGAGTATCAGCACGCTGCTCACGACTACCGAGTTGGTGCCAGCCTTTCCCACCTCTATACTGCCGCCTTGCACGGTGTAGCCACAGTAACCACTCACGCTGGCGATGATGAAGGCAAAGACGAAGGCCTTGAGGTAACCCGCCCACAGGTGCCAGCTCTCGTAGCTGTGCTGCAAGCCGTAGGTGAGGTCCGACAGTGAGAGGAAGCCTCCTACCCAGCACACCACATAGGCTCCGATGAATCCCGAGGCGATGCTGAAGGTCACGAGCAACGGTATGGCGCTCACCATGGCCAGTATCTTGGGCAGCAGGATGTAGTTGGCCGAGTTCACTCCCATAACATCGAGTGCATCGATTTGCTGAGTTACCCGCATGGTACCTATCTCGGAGGCGATGTTGGAACCCACCTTGCCGGCAAGGATGATGCAGATGATGCTCGATGCAAACTCCAATAGGATGACCTCGCGCATGGCATAGCCGATGGTGAAGCGGGGCATCCAAGGCGACCAGATATTGATTTTAATCTGTACACACAGCAGGGCACCGATGAAGAACGACATCAGTATGACGATGAACAGTGAGTTGTAGCCGAGGTTGTAGAACTCACGCACATATTGCTGCCAAAAAATGCCTCCCCGCTGCGGACGAGTGAACGTGCGGCGCATCAGGAGCAGGTAGCTGCCTAGGGTATGTAACGGTTTGAGTAGCATAAGTTGATGCAAATATACGAATAAACGAGCGAGAAATATCAAGCTTGCTTGGATATTTTTCACAGCGAGTGCGGAAATATATTCGTTGCTTGCAACAAATTTAGGAATTATCTTCCAACTATAGCGGTGTGTTCGCGAAAAAATCGTACATTTGTCGGAAAATATGGTTAATGGATGATGGTTGATGGATGATGACCTCAGCCCTCAATCATAAATTCAAAAACTCTAAAGCAAATGAGCGAACAAGATAAGATGGTGCTGCGTGCCGAGCATCTGGTGAAGAAGTATGGTAAGCGTACGGTGGTCAACGATGTGACGTTCGATGTGAAGCAGGGCGAGATTGTAGGTCTGCTCGGCCCCAACGGAGCGGGCAAGACTACCTCATTCTATATGACTACTGGATTGGTGGTTCCCAACGGAGGCCGCATCTTTGTGGACGACAAGGAGATAACCAAGGATCCCGTGTACAAGCGTGCTCGTGTGGGCATCGGCTACCTGGCACAGGAGGCCAGCGTGTTCCGCAAGATGAGCGTAGAGGATAACATCGCTTCGGTGCTTGAGATGACGGGCAAGCCCAAGGAGTACCAGAAGGAGAAGCTTGAGAGCCTGATTGCTGAGTTCCGCCTGCAGAAGGTGCGCAAGAACTTGGGCGACCAACTTTCGGGAGGCGAGCGCCGTCGCACCGAGATTGCCCGCTGCCTGGCCATCGACCCCAAGTTCATCATGCTTGATGAGCCCTTTGCCGGTGTCGACCCCATCGCTGTGGAGGACATCCAGCAGATTGTGTGGCGCCTCAAGGATAAGAACATCGGTATCCTCATCACCGACCACAACGTGCAGGAGACACTATCCATCACCGACCGCGCCTACCTCCTCTTCGAGGGGCGCATCCTCTTCGAAGGTACACCCGAAGAGCTGGCAGCCAACGCCACCGTTCGCGCCAAATACCTGAGCAACAGTTTTGTATTACGCAAGAAGGAATTTCAACTATGAAGATAAAATTATTATTGGTCGTGTTGGGCTGGGTGCTGAGCTTTCCTGTTTTGGGTCAGGAGCATTATGCTACACCGCGCAAGGAGATACGTCACAAGATAAAGCAGTTAACGGCGAACGGTCAACAGCCGGAGGATAATTGTCAATTGTCAATTGTCAATTGTCAATTGTCTACTCGTGCCTCGGGCGAATATATCATGAAGGAGTTCCCCACGATGGGCGAGGTCCGTGGTCTGGTGCTGCTCGTGGCCTATGAGGATGTGGCATTCAGCTTGCCCGACGACTCCATCCGCACGCTCCTGCAGGCCCGCTACGATGGCGATAACTATACCGAGTACGTCGAACATCAAGGATATAGCGAGGTCGATGGCGGCAACATTGCCATCCGCTGTACCATCCCAGGCAGCGCTCGCGACTATTTCCGTGATCAGTCATTCGGACAGTTTACCCCCCGTTTCGATGTGGTGGGTCCCGTTACACTCGATAATCCTCGCGCTCACTATGGTGCCAACAATAGTTCGGGTAGCGACAAGAATGCCCGTGCTATGGTTACCGAGGCTTGTCGCAAGGTCTACGAGCAGCAGCTGGCCGACCTCTCCAAGTACGACGGCGATGGCGACGGTGTGGTCGACTTCGTATATGTGGTATATGCGGGCAGCGATGAGGCGCAAACTGCCATTGAGGAGTGCGTGTGGGCACATGCCTCCTCCGTGTCGCTCACGTTGGGCAACATGAAGATTGGGCGCTATGCCTGTTCGGGTGAGCTCTTCGTTGATCTGAAGGGGTTGCCTGCCGGCATAGGCACCTTTGTGCATGAGTTCAGCCATATCCTCGGATTGCCCGACTACTATAATACCAAGGCCGATGACTTCACCATGGATGTGTGGAGTGTGATGGACTACGGCATGTACAACCGCGGTGGCTTTGTACCCTGTGCCTACACCGCTTTCGAGCGTTACTCCCTGGGTTGGATACCCATGCAGACACTCGATGCCCCTGCCACGATGAGCCTCGGCACCACGGGTGAGGAGGGTAGGGGATACCGTATCTTCACCTCCGACCTCGACTCCACTGCCGTTGTCACTGAGAATGACACCGCTTCGTTCTACCTCGTGGAGACCATCCGTAAGGAGGGCTGGAACCGCTACGCTTATGCCGAGGGACTGCTCATCTCCGAGGTCACCTATCTGAAGTCGGCGTGGCAGAACAATACGGTGAATGTAGGAACCCACCGCCATTGCATCGTGCCGGCCGACAATGTGTATAGCTACAAGAGCCCTGAGACCCAGCTGTTCGGAACCGCCAACCATGAGTTTAGTCCCACCTCTGTGCCCGCATCCATCACCCAGTTTGGTGCGGCGATGAATAAGCCCCTCACCGATATTAATTATGATAAAGCTATGGGCCGTACCACGTTCCACTTCCGTGGCGGTGATGGAATAGAGAATCCTGAACTCGACAAACAGAGTTCAAAACTCATGTACGACTTACAGGGACGTCCCATAGCGCACCCCGCGCGCGGCATCTATATCGTGGATGGGGAGAAACACTTGCCGATAGAGTAAGGTGCCTATGAAACACAACGTATTAAAGCTAATTGAACGTATCATCGACATAAAGGATAAAGGCTAAAAAATAGAAATTAACCATATGCGAGCCGTATTGTTGATAGCTTTAATATTGCAACCGCTATTCTGCCTAGCGCAACCGACGAGTAAGCAAGAGCAATTTGAAGCGATTCTTGGGTATGCGTTACGTTCCAATGCCTTTAACAGGTTGTATCCGCAAGAGAAAGTGTTCCTTCATTTTGATAATACAGCTTATTTCTCTGGGGAGACCATATGGTTTAGTGCCAATGTGGTAGATGCTACAACGGGAGATACCGCACGTAGTTCCGTGTTGTATGCCGAGTTGTTGTCTCCTACAGGTGTAGTGCTGCAACAGAGGAAACTTAAGGTTGTGGAAGGTAGGTGTCATGGGGCTTTTCCTCTTGTAGATGCTTCGGTGCAAGAAGCAAACATCAAGCGGGGCGTATTGGGGTATCCTAGTGGTTACTATGAGGTGAGAGCCTACACCCGTTCTATGCTCAACTTTGATGCCGAATGTCATTTTTCACGTGTGTTTCCAGTCTATGAGTCCCCAGACAAGGAGGGTGCATATGAGAATGCGGTAATCAAGAAATATAAAAGAATGGAGCAGGAACGGCCTGAGAACAAGAAACTGAAAGCTCTGAACATGGAGTTCTTCCCTGAGGGAGGAGATCTTGTTGAAGGAGTGCAGAATCGCATAGCCTTTAAGGCTACTGACAATAGCGGCAGAGGGGTAGAAATCGCTTCTCTGCAGATTGATGGCCAGCAGATACCGCTTAGCTCCATGTATCGGGGAATGGGATACTTCCGCTATGTTCCTAAAGAGTCACGGACCAAAGTGAAGGTGAACTATAAAAACAAGGAGCATATATTTATGCTCCCACAAACAAGAACTGCTGGATACGCCTTGGAGGTTGACCCTGTAGCCTCTGACACGTTGTGCATTTGCATACGAGGTACAGTTGCCGATTCAGACAAGCTGTTAGGATTGGTCTTGATGCGTGCCGGCAAAGTAGAGACGGTAGATACATTCACGTTGGGCACTCCCCTTTTACACAAGAAGATAGCTATGGCAAAGTTCCCGACAGGAGTATACCGGATGACCTTACTTGATGCTTGGGGTGATATCCATGCTTCGCGTATGTTTTTCCTTAACAATGGAATATGCACCGCTCCCGTTTCGGTTGAGAGTGACAAACAGTATCATTCCGCGTATGAAAAGGTAGAGATGCAACTGGGCATGGATGCCGAAGGTGTCCAGCATCTGTCCATGGCAGTACGCGATGTTACGGATTACGGGACAGGGTATAGCGATGACATACGTACATATATGCTGCTGTCATCCGAATTGAGAGGATACATAGAAGCACCTGAATACTATTTCGAAACCAATGACTTGACGCATCGTGAGGCATTGGATAAGCTCATGATGGTGCAGGGATGGAGCCGTTATAATATAGAACATATGCAAGAGCCCATATCTTCCGACAAGATTCATTATACGGAACAAGGCCTTGTACTGGAAGGTAAGGTGTTACATCCACGCAGGGATGAACCGTTGGTGGGGATAGAGCTCCTCATCAGGCTGTTTTCGCCCGATAGACAATTCAAGCAAGAAGTACGGACGACGAGTGGTGAAAATGGATATTGGGGCATAAACCTTCAGGATTATGAGGGAGAATGGGACCTTAATGTACAAACATATAAGGATGGGAAACCTATTGTGGCCCGGCTTCGGCTTGAGCGTTCCGCAGCTCCGGCCGTATTGCCTTATTCTGCAATTGAAATGGGCCTGCAGCATCACGCTGATACTACATATCTGCATATCCCTAAGGATGTTACGGATACAGGCGCGAACTTTACAGGAACCATTGTTCTCGACAACGTGGAGGTGGAGGGTAGGCGCCGCTATGTGGATTTCTGCACATTCCAAGCATTCAATGTCGCAAAGGATAAGGAGTTGATGCTTGACAAGGGGGAATATACCTATAATGTAAGTGACTATTTACGAGACAAGGGATATACTATAACCTACCAAAATGACACCTTACCACCCTCCTCGCATAGTATGTATTACACTTGGCTGATGGAGCAGTGTCTGATAAATGGATTCCGTACGTTGTGGTATGTTATGGATGGGACAACGAATCTTACTCAACCGTCCTATACACCTGGATACGACATTGATGTTGCAGATGTCAAGAGCGTTATGGTATATGACAGCCCGCACAGCTATATGGGAAATCCCGAGGTGCTAAAAATGCTTGATTATTCTGATATAGCAAAAGTGCAAAAATCCGATGGAGTATATCCACCTGGTATGTATGTGGTGGAAATCCATGTCTACCCAAAACGTAACAGCCCTATATCTTGGAATAGAAATACTCGCCAGACAACCTTTGACGGATACTCCCCTAAAATGGAATTCTATTCGCCCCAGTATCCTCATGGTCCTATTGAAGGAGATGCCGACTACAGACGCACCATTTATTGGAATCCAGATATCGAATTACACAAGGATTCTGTAACCAACATTACATTCTACAATAATGGTTTTACAAAGAAAATGCACGTCTCCATCAGTGGTCTTACTGATACGGGCACTTATATCATTCTTGATGAATAAGCAAATGAACAGTAAAAGCAGAACCTGCAAGGATGTGAACGCTCGTACCCAACAGCAGTATGTGCGCACCGCGGAGACCTCATCGTGCTGAACAGCGAAAGAATGGATCCTAAGCAATGAGACAATTTGGGCGCACCTGCGAGAGAATTTGGGTGTACCTGCGATAGGAATCAGGTGTACTTGTAAGAATCGCACATGAGATTTAGGAAATGGGCATCTATTCTTTCTTGAGCCCGTGAGAGCATGGCTTTACGCTCGCTCATGCGTCAGTTGCACTAATTTTAGTGTCCGCTTCGCGAACACATAAGATAGGCTGCACTTCAGAAAAATGCAAGTAAACTTGCTTTTTCGTTCGGTTTGCACTATCTTTGCAGGCTGAAACAAAAGTGAATACAAATATATAAGTATAAGATAATGGAGATTACATTGCAAAACGTGAGCGAAGTGAAAGGTATGCTCACCGTGAAGTTGGCCAAGGCTGACTATGAACCTAAAGTTGAAAAAGCACTGAAGACCTTCCGTCAGAAGGCCAATATGCCTGGCTTCCGCCCCGGCATGGTGCCCATGGGCCTCATCAAGAAGCAATACGGCTCGGCTATCAAGGCTGAGGAGATCAACAAGATGTTGCAGGAGGCTGTGTATGGCTACCTCAAGGAGAACAAGGTGGACATGCTGGGCGAGCCCCTGCCCAACGAGGACCAGCAGAAGACCATCGACTTCGATACGATGGATGAGCTCGAGTTTCTCTATGACATCGCACTTGCTCCCAAGTTTGACGCTACACTCACCGACAAGGATACCGTTCCCTACTACACCATCACCGTATCGGACGAGATGGTAGACGGTCAGGTAAACATGTATACCCAGCGCAACGGCCGCTACGAGAAGGTAGAGGAGTATGCCGACAATGACATGGTGAAGGGTCTGATGTGTCAGCTCGACGAGGCAGGCAACACCGTAGAGGGTGGCATCCAGGCTGAGGACGCAGTAGTACTGCCCAAGTATATGAAGAACGCTGCCCAGACTGCTCTCTTCGAGGGGACCAAGGTGGGCGACGTTATCACCATCAATCCTCGCGAGGCTTACGAGGGCAACGAGGCTGAGCTCGCTTCACTGCTCAAGATCAGCAAGGAGGAGGCCGCTAACGTAAACGGCAACTTCAGCTACCAGATTAGCGAGATTACCCGCTACGTACCCGGTGACCTCAACCAGGAGATCTTCGACCAGGTATATGGCGAGGGTGCTGTAAGCACTGAGGAGGAGTTCCGCGCTCGCGTGAAGGAGGACCTCACCCGTCAGTTCGTACCCGAGAGCGACTATAAGTTCCTCATCGACGTTCGCGAGTACCTCATGGGCCGCATCGGCGAGCTTAAGTTTGCTGACGACGTGCTCAAGCGCATCATGCACATCAACAACCCCGACAAGGGCGAGGAGTATGTGAACGAGCACTATGCCAACACCGTGAAGGAGCTCTCATGGCACCTCGTGAAGGAGCAGCTCGTAGAGAAGGCTGGCATCAAGATTGAGGAGAAAGACCTCGTGGAGCAGGCCAAGGAGAGCGTACGCGCACAGTTTGCCCAGTATGGCATGACCAGTGTGCCCGACGATGTGCTCGCCAACTACGCTGCCGAGACATTGAAGAAGAAGGAGAACATGGAGAACCTCGTGAACCGCGCCATCGAAGTGCGCCTCGCTGCTGCTCTGAAGCAGGTGGTGAAGCTCGACGAGAAGAGCGTAAGCCTCGAGGAGTTCAACAAGATGTTTGAATAATTCTAAGAAGCAAAGAACGTTTCACCTACGAAACTTGTTATAATATAGGAAAAGACGGTTGGCGTAGGCCAGCCGTCTTTTTTAATTGATAATTGACAATTAACCTCGTTGAAGTTGCGTGCAACTTTGACAATTAGGCATAGTTTTTGTTTTGGCACGATTTTTGATAATTCAGAATTGAGAACTAATAATTCAGAATTTATAGGCATGAACGATTTCAAGAAATACGCCACCAAGCACCTTGGCATGAACAGTATGGTGCTCGACGATGTACTCAAGGCCCAGAGCCAGTACCTCAACCCCTATATCCTCGAAGAGCGTCAGCTCAACGTGACGCAGATGGACGTGTTCTCGCGCCTGATGATGGACCGTATCATCTTCCTCGGCACGCAGATTGACGACTACACCGCCAATACCCTGCAGGCTCAGTTGCTCTACCTCGACTCGGTAGACAATGGCAAAGACATATCCATCTACATCAACTCGCCCGGCGGCTCGGTATATGCCGGACTGGGTATCTATGACACCATGCAGTTTATTAGCAGCAATGTGGCCACCATCTGCACCGGTATGGCTGCCAGCATGGCTGCCGTGCTGCTCGTGGCAGGTGCTGAAGGCAAGCGCTCGGCACTCCCCCACAGTCGTGTGATGATACACCAGCCCCTGGGCGGTGTGCAGGGACAGGCCAGCGACATCGAGATTACTGCCCGCGAGATACAGAAGCTCAAGCACGAGCTCTACACTATCATCGCCGACCACTCGCACACCCCCTTCGACAAGGTGTGGGCCGACAGCGACCGTGACTACTGGATGACTGCCCAAGAGGCCAAGGAATACGGAATGATTGATCAGGTGTTGATGAGAAAATAAAATCAATTTACTATTTAGCAATTTACTATTTACAATTTGGTTATTGTGTAATAGTTCAAAACGAAAAATTGTCAAATCGTTAAATAGTACATAAATAGTAAATCGTAAATTGTCAAATTGTAAATCAAAAGGATGGCAAACAACAAGACAAGACAACACTGCAGCTTCTGCGGTCGCTCTGAGACTGAGGTGGGCATGCTCATCTCAGGCATCAGCGGACTCATCTGCAACGAGTGTGCCGAGCAGGCCTACGAGATTGCACGCGAAGCGATGCAGTACAGTAAGAAGGGTGGCAAGGCAGGCGACCTCGACTTGAAGAAGCTGCCCAAGCCCCAAGAGATAAAGGCTTTCCTCGACCAGTATGTCATCGGTCAGGACGATGCCAAGCGATACCTTTCGGTGTCGGTGTATAACCATTACAAGCGCCTCATGCAGGAGGACAAGGCTGACGAGGTGGAGATAGAGAAGAGCAACATCATCATCGTGGGCAGTACCGGTACAGGCAAGACACTGCTGGCACGCACCATTGCCAAACTGCTCAAGGTTCCCTTCACTATCGTGGATGCCACGGTGCTCACCGAGGCAGGCTATGTGGGCGAAGACATCGAGAGCATCCTCACCCGACTGCTTCAGGTGGCCGACTATGACGTGAAGGCTGCCGAGCGAGGTATCGTATTCATCGACGAGATAGACAAGATAGCCCGCAAGAGCGACAACCCCTCCATTACGCGCGACGTGAGCGGTGAGGGTGTGCAGCAAGGTTTGCTCAAACTCCTTGAAGGCTCTGTTGTGAATGTACCACCTCAGGGTGGACGCAAGCACCCCGAGCAGAAGATGATTGCCGTAGACACGAAGAATATCCTCTTCATCTGTGGTGGAGCCTTCGATGGCATAGAGAAAAAGATTGCCCAGCGCCTCAATACCCACGTGGTGGGCTATGGCTCGGTGCAGAACACGCTCCGCATCGACAAGGAGAACATGATGCAGTACATCTCGCCGCAGGACCTCAAGAGTTTCGGCCTCATCCCCGAGATTATCGGCCGTATGCCGGTGCTCACCTACCTCAACCCCCTGTCGCGCGAGGCGCTGCTGGCTATCCTCACCGAACCGAAGAACGCTGTCGTGAAGCAGTATGTGAAGCTCTTCGAGATGGATGGTGTGGAACTCACCTTCGCTCCCGAGGTGTATGAGTACATTGTGGACAAGGCCATCGAGTTCAAGCTCGGTGCCCGTGGCCTGCGCAGCATCGTGGAGAGCATCATGATGGATGCCATGTTTGACATTCCCACGCGTGGCGACAAGCACTTCGAGGTCACCCTCGACTATGCCCGCAGCCAAATGGAGAAGTCCAATCTTGGGCGTTTGCAGGCTGCAGAGTGAGAATATTCCTAAGAATATAAAGAGGAGAGATGCGAGCATCTCTCCTCTTTATATATTGCTCCCATAGGGATAACAAAAAGAAAGGACTCGTTAGAGTCCCTTCTTCAAGTGATTCGCTTGGGGCTCGAACCCAAGACCCCATCCTTAAAAGGGATGTGCTCTACCTGCTGAGCTAGCGAATCAACCTCATGTGCCGTTAAGCGGATGCAAAGGTAGGAAGTTTTTGCGGAACTGACAACTTTTTTCAGCTCTTTTTTGCTTTATTCTGCTTTTTCTTCTTCGATGGCATCCAAGGCTTTAGTCTGCAGCCTCTCTTCGCTCTCCTGTCTGCGCAGGAATTGCCGATAGTAGGACAGCATCAGTGAGGTGGCAGGAAGCGCAATGATCATGCCCACGAGACCAAGCAGGCTGCCCCAGATGGAGAGTGAGAGCAGGATGACTGCGGGGTGAAGCCCTATGGCCTTGTTCATGATACGTGGTATGAGGATTGTCTCTTGGATAATCTGTACCACAAGCATGACGATACCGGCGGCAATGAGTATCCACCAGAAATTCTCACCGGTATTTGCGGCTTTCACAAGAGCCAGAAAAGCCATGGGGACGATGGAGGTCACCTGTAGGTAGGGCACGATGTTAAGCATACCTACGAAGAGGCCGAAACCGATGGCCATAGGGAAGTCGATGATGAGAAAGCCGATACTGAAGAGGATGCCTACGCAGAGTGCTATGAGCGACTGACCACGGAAGTAGTTGCTCATGCTCTCCTCCACATCGTTGCAAAGTGTGACTACACGTTCGCGATACTTCTCGGGGATGAGACGTATCCAACCACGCTCTAAGGTCTCGTAGTCGCTGAGGATAAAGAAGATATATACCAACACTATGAAAGCGGCAATGACGCCACCTACGAAATTGAACGATTGGGAGATTACATTCCACAGCTTGGGCAGCATGCCTTTGATCAGCTCACCGATGCGCTCAGCTGAGAAGTAGGCCTCGACCTGCCGCATATCGATGTTCTCGCGGATAAATTGGTTGATGACATCGGGGATAGTACTGTTGCTGTTGCCGGAAGTCAAATAATTGGCCATAAACTCCTTGAGCATCACCATCTCCTCCACAATCGGAGGAATCACGGCAAAGCATATACCCACTATAATGCCAGTCACCAGCAACAGAACGGTGAAGATGGAGAGCACGCGGCTCTTGAACTTCAGTTTGTATTGGAAGAACTTGACTATCGGATAGACCAGATAACAGAACAGCCAGGCGATGAGAAACGGTAGTAGGGCTCCGCTCAGCCTACTTATGAGCAGATAGGCAATCACACATCCAGCTATGGCTATGAGCCCTCGGATAAAACGGTCAAAGGTAATTTCCTTGTTCATAGGGTTGAGGGTTTAGAGTTGAGTGTTAATACTGTGTTGTTGGACTTCGGCTGTGCTCGCTGTGAGAGCTTAAACAAGCTTGACTCTCGCTCGCAGGCACGAAGCTTGAACGATGAGGGGACCATCCGGCAGGCTAATTATCATTTAAGCCCTGCTTCCTTGCTTGCCATCGCCTTCTCGTAGCAAACGCGGCATAGAGGCTCGTACTCCATCTTTTCGCCCAAGAGCACGCGCTTGTCGTTGTCGATGGTGCGGTGCGATACGTAGGCGAGATTGCCGCAACGTACGCAGATGGCATGTACCTTGCTTACCTCATCGGCAATGGCCAATAGGGCTGGCATAGGTCCGAAGGGCACACACTTGTAGTCCATGTCGAGGCCGGCAACGATGACGCGTACGCCTCGTTTTGCCAACTCGTTACATACCTCTACCAGGCCATCGTCGAAGAACTGGGCCTCGTCGATGCCTACCACCTCAATGTCGGTGGACAGCAGCAGTATGCTTGCCGATGAGTCTACGGGAGTGGACGCTATCGAATTGCTGTCGTGCGACACCACCTCCTCAATGGAATAGCGGGTGTCAATGGCGGGCTTGAATATCTCGACCTTTTGGCGAGCAAACTGTGCTCGCTTCATTCGTCGGATGAGCTCTTCGGTTTTCCCCGAAAACATGGAACCGCATATCACCTCAATGCGTCCACGACGCTGTGTCTCTATTACTTTGTCTTCTGAAAAATCTGCCATAGATGTTGTTTTGTTATGCTTAAGTCACTTCTATTTTACAAGACACAAAGGTAATAGTATTTTTTCAATTCCTTTTGTTTTATTTTCTTAAATCTTATCAGTAATTTTGCAACCGATAGGTTATGCATAGGCATGGCCGTATACTAAATGCATTCATTGTACCATGGCATCAGGACGATTATATGTAGTGCCCACTCCTGTGGGGAATCTGGAGGATATGACTTTCCGCGCTATCCGTGTGCTCAAGGAGGCGGATCTTATTTTGGCTGAAGATACGCGTACGAGCGGTATCCTGCTCAAGCACTATGAGATAAAGAATACCCTGCAGTCGCATCACAAATTCAATGAGCACAAGACCATCGACCCCCTTGTACAGCGTATGCTGGCTGGGGAAACTGTGGCGCTCGTGTCTGATGCTGGAACACCGGCTATCAGTGATCCTGGTTTCCTGCTTGTTCGCGAATGTGTGCGCAACAACATTGAGGTGCAATGCCTGCCTGGTGCTACGGCATTTGTGCCGGCTCTCGTGTCATCGGGTCTGCCCAACGACCGATTCTGTTTCGAAGGGTTCTTACCTCAGAAAAAGGGACGGCAAACCCGTTTGATGGCACTGCAGGCGGAACATCGCACAATGATATTCTATGAGTCTCCCTATCGTCTCGTGAAGACGCTTACTCAGTTTTCCGAATATTTTGGCCCTGAGCGCGAAGTGGCAGTTTGTCGTGAGATATCCAAACTACATGAGGAGACAGTGCGTGGGTCGCTGGCCGAGGTGATAGCTCACTTTACCCACACCGAGCCGCGTGGCGAAATCGTGGTAATCCTAGGTGGGTGCCCTGATGCGAAATAGCTCACCAAGCTCTATTGCTTTCCAGTAAGAAAATCGAGAAGTGACATCATTGTGAGGTCACGGTCGTATTGACTGCGCAAAGCCTCGAAGGGGAAGCCGAGCACAACGCTGCGATAGGCTCCTTTGTAGGCCACAGCTGCACTGCGATAGCTTTGTTCGTAGATGAAGGGGGGGAAGGCTCCTCCGGTTGGAACCAACACCTCGGGACGTGTTACGGGATACTGCTCGGGGTTGATCCAGCGGGGTATCTCGAGTGTCGTGCCGAATCCGTAGACTCCTTGCTCGCTCCAGTCGTTGATGCTACCCTCATACCGCGCATGCAGGACATTGGTGAGCAAGGCTTGCGAGGCTGGTAGGGTCTGGCTCTCTTCGCCGAGGTACGAGCCACTCACGAGCAGGGCGCCTCCCTGTTGGGTATAGCTAGCCAAGATGGTGTGCAGTGCAGGGGTGACATTGTAGTATTTGGGACGTTGCATGAGGGCATCGTCGCGCTCGCGCTGTAATCCCAAGTACAAGTCTACGACATCGAAGGACTTGGCCTTCACCGTGCCGTCCTCGAAGGTTTGACGGCTGCATGAGACGAAACTGTAGCCACTGCGCTTGATGGAGGCTCCATGGAGGATGGTGTAGTCGAAGGTATTGCCTGCCATGTAGGTGGCATCCAACTCTTCGCCGCTAGCGCCTAATTGCTCCGCTTCATCGTAATAGCCTGCTTGTGAACGGTCGAATACATGCTGCAGTCCGCTGTATGCTGTGCTTCCGAGATAGGGGACACCCGGGTCGGCAAGGAGGTCGAAGCCGGCTCGATTGGGGGTGTTTACTACCGCTGGGCCATCGACTCTCTGAAAACCGTTGACCACCAGGACTTTTCCTTTGGAGTCTGGCGCGATGTAGGCCGAGAGTGTTTCGGAGGGGAAACTCTCGCCTCCTCGGTTGATGGCTCTGATGCGGAAACTATACATGATACCCGGCTCTATGGTAATCTCGCAAGCATTGGAAGTTATGCGTTGTCCATTGTCCCAGCCCGTTGCATCGGTGCGAGTGTAGAGGATATAGGCCTCAGGTACAGCGGTAGGGGTATGCTTGTCTTTGGTGGGGCGCCAGGAAAGGCGTATCTTGTTGTTTTCGGCAAAGTCAATGGCGAAGGCATGCACGGGAAGTGGCTGAACTGTGTGTTTGCTCCCGTGCATCTCGTGAGTGTAGTGGAGTATGCCTTTGTAAATGGCTCGCGAGGCGATGAACTTGAAGTGTGGGTCGTGGGCATAGCGCATGTCGGCAAAGTTCTGATGCGACAGTAGCTCAATGATGCAGGAGGGGACATCGGGGAGGCGCGACTCGCTGTAGCTTCGGTTCCACATGCTGCGGCGCATGAGAGGAGTCTTGGGATGAGTCACCCTATTCGCATCATCGATGATATAGGTCTGTACGATATCGGTGAGGTCACGTGACGTATAACGGGATAGTGCGGCATGACCTAGTCGACCCTTGTTGAAGTTGGTGGTGTAGATGCCTAGTGTGCCTACCGTGCTGTCATCTTCGCGGATACCGGCATCGGTATGCAACCCGAGAGTAAGCTCTATGGGAACACGCAGGCCTGTGCTGTCAGGACAATATGCAGAACCTCCTAGCAGGTGGTTGGTGACAAAGGAACGGCAGTTGATGTCTTCGGCATAGTCCTTCTCTCCATCGTAGTTGGCGTAGCTCTTGACGGGGAATCCTGCCCATTGCGACTGGTAACGTGCTCCCTCATAGTAACGTGGTAGCCCGCTGGTGAGTAGCGTGTCGGAGGGACCTCTGCTGATGATGGCGCTGCCGCCTCCAAAGCGTACCGCATCGGCACTGACAACACCCGTGTGGTCGCTACGGTTGGTGAGGACTACCATCTGGTCGTTGTGCTGCCCGGCTTTGAACTCGTAGCTGCCCAGATAGACCCAAGTGCCTCCTCCCATCTGCTGGTTCACGCTGAGGCGGGTGGAGCCTCCGGCATGCAGTACGAGGTACTCGGCGTCAGGCACACTGGTTGGGTAAGATTGATAGCTGACATATACGGCATAGCTGCCCGATGCTGGAATGTCTGGAATCCAAAGGGCTGCCCCTTCGGCGCTTTTCTCGTGTCCTGCTGTGCGAAGGATGCGGCTGGTGCCCTCACGGAAGGGGTTGTCGCCATGATGAAGCACACCGTGCGGAGTGGCAAAGCCGATGGCTCCGCTCTCCCATTGTGCTTTGCGGTGTTTCTCCTCGATGTATAGCCCACAATTGTTGTTGTCATCATCGTTGTCGATGATGAGGTTGTGGGGCTGTAGGTCACGTTCGCGGGCACTGAAGACAATACCGCCTGCATTCTCGAGCATGGGGATGAGGTAGGGCACAACGAACGATTGGGAGAGCAGGTCCTCGCGTGTGCAGTAGAGCGATGGGCGTTGCCACTTCCATCGGTTTTCCTCGTTCTTGTAGTACCTTCCGTGGCTGGGAGTGATGGCTAGATGTCTGCCTTGCAGTCCCTCGCTGATGCTGTATGGTCGTGACATATTGGTAACCCATGGGGTACTACGGTGCTCTATTGGTCCCCATAGGCGGGTGTTGTCCTTGACCTTGCGGTAGATGTTGGGGATGAGCTCGTCTATGCTCTTGTCACCAACGAGGATGGTGATGTTGTAGTAGTTGGCAGGGCCTGGCAGTATGCGGCGTATTTCGGCATAGATCAGTTCGATGGTTTCGGGGCGAAATGGCTGATACCCGAATCTGTCGTTGACATGAATGGTAAGCGTCTTCTTCTGTGGGTTGAGCTGGAAGCGCTCGAGCTTGCAGGTCCCGATTTCTACTTCAATCGACTTATAGGTCCTGAAGTATTCCTTCAGACGCTTCTCTATGGTTTTGCGCTGTGATTGGGCTGGAGCGCTTAGGGTTAGGCTGCATACGGAAAAGAGCAGTAGCAGTCGTAAGGTTATGCTATGTCTGTGTGGATGGTTGGTCATGCCGGTTGTCTCTTTTGTGTAATCTTATATCCCGTCCAAGCAACAAGGATACTCATTAATGGGCTGATGAGGTTGAAGAAGCAATAGGGCAGATAGGTCAGTGTGGCTACACCGAGGATGGTGGCTTGGGTCATTCCGCAGGTGTTCCAAGGCACGAGTACGGAGGTTACGGTTACGGCATCTTCGGTGGTGCGGCTCAGCAGGCGGCTTTCATATCCGTTCTTCTTATAGATGTCCTTAAACATGTTGCTCGTGAGGATGATGGATATATATTGATCGGCTGTGGAAAGATTGAAAAAGAGCCCGGAAGCCACAGTTGAGGTCACCATGCTTGTGCGGTGTCGGGTGAAGCGAACGAATGCACGTGTGATGCTCCCTATCATTCCGCCTGCAGTCATGGCTCCGCCAAAACACATGGCGCAGATGATGAGCCAGATGGTGTCCATCATACCGACCATACCACGTGTAGCTATCAACTCATTAACCTCGGCGCTGCCCGCATCCAAAGCCGTGGGGCCAAAGAGTGCCATGAAAGCTCCTTTTACGCCATCTATCCAGCCGTTAGCACTTCCTGCAATCTCGGTCAGTAGCTGAGGCTGCAGGATGGCTGCAAACACCACTGCCAGCAAGGTGGATATGAATAGAGTTATGATGGAGGGAATCCGCTTGGCTATAAGGATGCCTGTAGCGATGGGTACGATAAGCAACCAGGGAGTAATGACAAATTTGTTGTTCAATGCCTCTGTGAAAAGGGTGATATGCGATGTGTCGCCAGCCCCATGTGATAGTCCTGCCACGCCAAAGATAATCAGAGCTAATACCATAGAAGGTATGGTGGTGTACATCAGATAGCGGATGTGTGTGAAGAGCGGGGTGCCTGTTGTGGATGAGGCTAGCACGGTCGTATCGGACAGGGGCGATACCTTATCTCCGAAATAGGCACCGGAGATGATTGCACCGGCTATCCATCCTTCGGAAAATCCTTGTGCTTTGCCTATACCCATCAACGCTATGCCGATAGTGGCGATGGTGGTCCACGAACTACCTGTCATCACTGATACGATGGCACAGATGAGGCATGTGCAGAGCAAGAAGAAGTCGGGGTGGATGATTTGTATACCATAATAGATTAGTGTGGGAACTACGCCGCTCACCACCCATGCGCCAGATAGGGCTCCTATGATGAGTAGGATGATGATGGCCGTACCTACTCCGCTGATATTGCGTACCATGGCTTCCTCAAACTCTCTCCATGGCTTGCGTAGCACTCCCATGCCAATGGTTACGCATATACCGGTGGAGAAGAGTAGGCATACTTGGCTGCCGCCGCCGAGAGCATCGCTGCCAAAGATGTAAATTGTTAGGGCTAACAACCCAACGAGAATGGCTATCGGGAGAATTGACAACAGGATAGAGGGGGAGTGGGTATGGGGAGGCTCTTGCATTTTTATGCTTGTTTTTTAATTAGTGGACAAAGATAATGCAAATGAGTGAATAAAAAAAGCAGCGAGGTGCCTCGCTGCCCAACTTTAAGAGAAGGTGTATTATATTATATATTAATAGAAGATAGAGAATCCCATGGTAAGGGGATAGACTTCGCAATTAGGACCTCTGAGAGGACCCTCGCCACCTATGGGCCACTCGGGCCTCATTGGGTTCTGGAAAAGGTCGATGAGCGAGAGCTTGGCCATGAAACCGATATTGTTGTAGCCCACCTGAGCCATAAGATTCACGTTGAGTGGGTTAAGGTCATAGTTCTTGCTGATGTTGCGCTGCTTGCCACCATCGATTCGTCCCAGTGACTTGGGGGCAAAGCGGTACTCGATCTCGGGGCCGAAGGTGAGGAAGAAGGGCTTGCCGTTCACGTAGTGCTGAAGTTCCAGATTGATGGGTAGGCGGAAGCCCCAGTAGCGGAACCAAGTCTCATCGTATTGGCTCGTGTTTGCAGGGTTAATGCCATAGTTGATGAGGCCATTGTCGTTGTAGAAGTATTGGCCATCGTTGAACTTATAGCTGCTGCGCCCAAAGCCGAAGGCATAGCTAAGGCCGATGGTGCCGCGTTTGTTGAAGGCAATGCTGTGCTCGCAGAGGTACACGCCCCAATCCCAGCATTTACTTTGATTCTGGCTGATGCCATTGGCGTAATCCATACTGAATGGGTCATTGCTCAGGCGACTGAATCCCATGTAGTAGGTGGGGTAGTGGGCTCGCATGCGGCGACGGGGTGTGGAGAACTTCTTGTCGCCCACCTGTACCTTGGTTTGTCGCGATACGGTGGCATCGTCGTCCTTGATTTCATATTCTTCGATGATGAGCCATTCACCGATACGTGTCTCATCTGTTTGCTTTACTTGCGCTGTAGCGCCTATACTAGCCGTTAGGGCCAGTGCACAGAGTGCGGTTTTCAGTAGTTTCATAGTGTTTTATTATTAAGTTTTGTTCATTGTTCTATCCATTAGACGTAACAAAGGTGCGAAAAGTTGCAAGAAGATGAAAATTTTTGTGATTTTTTTTCTTCAAAGCTCGGTTTGCGCTAATTTTGCAGTATGAACGAACAGACACGACATATCGCTATTGACGAGTTTGACTATCCGCTGCCCGATGAGCGCATAGCCAAGTTCCCTCTTGCCGAGCGCGATAGCTCCAAGCTGCTGCTCTATCGGAGCGGCGAAGTGAGCGAAGACACCTTCTCTTCGCTTCCCGAACATCTGCCATCGGGA
>JAZPZS010000025.1:0-10430 GCA_045544835.1 Bacteroidaceae bacterium
CGACCTCGTGAAGAACAAGTTTGGCGAATACGGTGAAACTCAGAAGGGTTGGACTGCCGAGGAGGCCAAGGGCTTCATCAAGGTAAGTTCCACCGCCCTCCGCGCCTACTATGCTTGCCATCCCGACGAGGAGAGATAAAAAACAGACTTACTTACCCTTTATAAAAGGGAAAACAACACACAAGCCCGAGCGATTGCCTGGGCTTGTGTTGTATATGAAGCACATTTACTTGACAGAAAATCGCAAATTCGATTAATCTGCGTAATAAAGGAAAACCATAAATTCACAGAAGGCCTTAAAAATATGCCTATTCTTCGAGAAAATCCTTTCATATAGTGGTTTGCTCCCAATCTTATTGTTCATAAGAAAAACAGTGCCCACCGCAATGGGAAATAACTTATTTCACAATAAAACATCCCAAACAATTGTTACACCAAATAAATAATCTATATTTGCAATGAATTAAAAACTATCCACACTTGATATGCCCCGAAGATACTAAACTACATCATCTTATGCATCGACAGTGTATCCGACCATCTGAAGATGTATGCAGCAATGTGTACCACAAGTTGCAGAGCATATTGCGCATTGTAAATGCAAAAAATTAAATTATTCAAAAGGGTACCACACCATTGGATGCATATACAAAAGGATCAGCTATTACCATAATGCACCCAAGAGTTCCTAAGAAAAAATGGAATCCACTATACTAAACCACCTTTCAAATTATTGTAGAGATTACCTCTGCTTGGCTAATACATACGATCATATTGGAAGCCTTACAAAGCTCAGCAATTCTATAAAGATGCAATATTAGATAATTCAAACACAAAGGACATTGAAATCAGTCAAGATTTTTTTATGCAAATATTCAAGCATAACAAGAGAAGTTATCAACATACCCAACAAAAACAATCACCTTCCCCACATGAAAAGAATCATCATCGCACTGGCCCTGATACTGGGCACACTCGCCACAGAGGCACAAACCCGGCAAACGGCATCACCCGACAACCTCGCGGCACTGATGCCTATGCCCAATCGGGTGGAGCAGCAGAAGGGGCGTCCGTTTCGCCTCATCGAGGGGCGCACCGCCATCAGCTACGCGGGCGACTCACTGGAGTTTGTAGCTCATACGTTGGCTGGCATCATTGAGCGACGCACCGGCGTGAGAGTGAGCACCGAGGCACAGGGCAAGCGAGCAGCCATCACCCTATCCATAGACTCCTCGCTACCGGGAGACGAGCACTACCGCATCGAGGTGACGCACCGCGGCATCGCACTGAGCGGAAGCACCGCCGCGGCACTCTTCCGGGGAGCGATGACCATCGACCAGCTCCTCATGGGCGACATCGTGGCCACGGCACGCGATGAGGTGAGCCCCATCGTCATCGACGACGCACCCCGCTTCGGGCACCGCGCCATCATGCTCGACCCGGCACGCCACTTCCTGCCCGTGGAGGATGTCAAGTTCTTCATCGACCAGATGGCCAAATACAAGTACAACGTGCTGCAACTGCACCTCACCGACGACCAAGGATGGCGCGTGGCAATACATAGCCATCCCCGACTGGCAAGCCCCCAGCACTACACGCAAGAGGAGCTGCGCGACATCGTAGCCTATGCAGCCCAGCGACATATAGAGGTAATCCCCGAAGTGGACATACCGGGACACACGGTGGCCATACTGGCTGCTTACCCCGAGCTAAGTTGTGCGCACCTGGCGAGCGACACGGTCATCGTGGGCGAGACAACCAACCGCATGGTATGCGCCGCCAATGCCAAGAGCTATGAGGTGCTGACCGATGTGATAGGCGAACTGGCCGCCCTGTTCCCCTCGCCATACATCCACCTCGGAGGCGACGAAGCCGCCGTACCGGCCAACTGGGCACAATGTGAACGGTGCCAGGCGATGATGCGCGAGCGAGGCTACACGAAGGCCACGGAGCTGATGACACCCTTCTTCGACCGCATACTGCAGGCCGTACGCGAGCAGGGCAAGAAGGCCATCCTCTGGTGCGAGCTCGACAACATTTACCCACCTGCCAACGATTACCTCTTCCCCTACCCCAAGGATGTGACGCTCGTCACCTGGCGCTACGGGCTTACACCCACGTGCCAAAGGCTGACTCATGAGCATGGGCATCCGCTCATCATGGCACCGGGCGAACATGCCTACCTCGACTACCCCCAATGGAGGGGCGACCTCCCTGAGTTCAACAACTGGGGCATGCCACTCTCCACACTGGAGAACTGCTATAAGCTCGACCCGGGCTATGGCCGCCCTGCTGACGAGCAAAGCCACATACTGGGAGTGATGGGTACGCTATGGGGCGAGGCCATCAAGGACATCAACAGAGCCACCTACATGGCTTTCCCTCGTGCCCTTGCCTTGGCCGAAGCGGGATGGACAGAGATGCCGCAACGCGATTGGCCATCGTTCAAGGAGCGCATGTACCCCAACCTCACCGACCTGATGAAGTGCGGCGTATCGGTGCGTGTGCCCTTCGAAGTTGGAGAAAGAAGAAAGTAGCAGTAACTACCACCTGAAAGGCCTTGTTTTCCTGCAATCCCGCATGTTCTATACCGAAAGAGCTAAAGTTCTAAGAAATTCTTCAGTATCTGCGCTCCTACGACTCCGCTCTTCTCGGGATGAAACTGGGTACCGAAGAAGTTGTCGCGGCCGAGAGCTCCGCTGAAGGGGACGATATAATGGGATGTAGCGATGGTGTCGGCACACAGTTCGGGATAGAAGGAGTGTACATAGTAAATGTAGGCTCCATCATCGATGCCATTGAAGAGCGGTGTGCGCAAGTCGGTAATCTGATTCCATCCCATGTGCGGCACCTTAAGGGCTGAAAGCTGAGGGGTGAGAGATGATGGGGCATTATTGAACCTCCTAACTCGTGTGCGAAAGATGCCCATACACTCTACGTCACCCTCTTCACTGCTCTGGCACATGAGTTGGGTGCCCACACAGATACCCAGCACAGGCTGTGTAAGGGTGGGTATAAAGGTGTCAAGTCCGCGATCGGCAAGTTTGGCCATGGCGGTAGAGGCCTCGCCTACACCAGGAAGGATGACCTTGTCGGCCGAAGCGAGGAGTTGCTTGTCGTCGGTGTACACCCAGTCGGTGCAGCCTACACGCGCCAAGGCATTGGTTACGGAGCGAATGTTACCGGTATCGTAGTCTACAATGGCTATCATATGTTATGTTCCTATAATTATAGTTAGTATAAGAGTGAGTTCAATCGTTCATCATCAGACTCATCAGAGGATTCTCTTCGGTGAGCACGAGATGGGTGAGCTGGGCAATGGTGTAAGCCTCGGCATCAAGACACGGCTCGGCCAGACGATGGCATAGCCCATGTTCGAGATGATAACAACCATTGTTCTCGGTGAGCAGTTCATCGGTGACACACAACGTGAGCGACAACTCGGGATGCAGTGCTGCATAGGCAATGAGTATGTCCTCGGCATGGATGACACGCGCCATGCCGAAATACTCGCCCGCGAGGCCTGTGGTGTCGAGCACATCCACCTCGGTGCGCCCGTAGTGGGATGCAATGGCGGCGATGAGTGCATCGCGAGCAGCCTCATCGTCGTATACGCACTCGCGGAGCAGGGTGGCATCAGCCTCGTTGCGACATATAGCCAAACCTACAAGATTGTCGCTACGGCGTGCCTCCCAGAGCGAGTCGCCTGCCAGGCGCATGTCATCAGACACAGCACGCAGGTCAGCCAAGGGATGCTGCACACATAGTGGACGCTCCTGCATCTTGGCACGAAGGTAGGAAAAATAAGATTTCCTCAGTCCTTCGGATAGCTCTCCCTTTAGGGAAAACGCTTCCAACGCATTGTCGGTATCGGAAGTACTGGCCTCCATAGTCGTCCACCCGAAGCGGAAGCAAGGGGTGTAGCCAAACTTGGCATAGTAGGCAAAGAGTTCGGGCGTGGCAGGGATAAGGAAGCTGAATGCAGCATTCTCGGAGTACATGTTGCGGTGAGCCTGAGCAAGCAGCTCACCCATGAGTCCGCGACGACGGTAGGCCTCATCGGTGCAGGCTCCTGATATATAGGAGACTGGAAGCAGGTGTTGGCCATAGGTCATGGGGTACGGCAACTTCTGCAAGGCTGCTACTACGCGTCCATCGCGCTGAACAACTTCGTTGCGGTCGGTACGGTATTTCTCACGAAAATAGAGGTCGATGAAGGCTCGCGGGTCGGCAAAGGAGCGTTCCCAAAGGTGACGTGTCTCGAAGCGTACACGGCGTTCCTCATCATTCTCCACGGGTTGGGCGGTAAGTGTGGCGGTCATCTTGTCGAGTAACAGGTCGGGCTGATAGGACAGCTTCGCCTTGCGCAACCCCTCCAGCCCGAGATCCTCCTCGCGGTTCACGTAGGTGATGTCATCGGGAATGCGCGATGCAAATTCATTGTTTATCATTGCATAGGCTCCCTCATAGGAAACGTCGGCCTTCTCCACGCATACATCGAAGGCATCCTTGTTGATGCGTGACCCAAAGGTGAAGGCTACCATGCGCCCCTCCACGAAGAGTGCTCCGCCAAGGATATGCAACTCATCAAGGTGGCTAAGGGCATAGGCCATCATGCGTTGCTCGGCCATAGCAGCACGTTGCTCGCGGCAATCATTCGTGCGGCACCATTCCTCGGCTAGACGCAAACATTCAGGTACCAGCTCTGTAGTGAGGTGACGGTACTCGTAGTCGGGATACAGGCGTTTGAACTTACTGATATGATTGCGTTTGGGCTGTAACTTCTTTCCCGAGAGTGTCACCAGCTTCTCGCGCAGATAGAGATAGTCAGCAGTATCACGATGTGTGGTGAAAGTGAAAGCACCAGGCATGGCCTCTTCCATCACCTCACGGGCACAAGGGCACACACAAGCCATGCGCAAAGTGTCGCCCATGCTGCGGGCATCAGCAATGAGCAGTTGCAGCATAGAGCGCAGGCCACCCTTGCCAATGGGTTTCATATAGGTCACCTGACCGTCGAGCAGAAAGCGAAGAAGGAGGAAGCCATCGACCACGGCATACTCGGTGTGGTAAAGAAATTGCCAAGCGCAAAGATTGGCAACATTGATGTCGCAATTCATGCAGTTGCTCTGCATCGTAAAAGAGCGCAGCACATCGGCATCGGCAGCAGTAATGGGACGAAAGGGGATAAGCATATACCTAAGTTTTTCGGGTGCAAAGATACAGCAAGCTAACGAAAAACCCAACCTAAAGAAACGAAAGTGGAAAAAAAACAAAAAAGAGGGCGTATTGTATTTGGCAAATTGGTAATTCTCACGAATTTGTATTAACTTCGTGCCCTAAAAAACATATTTATACACGATGAGCAATAAGACAAACCTATTCAAACTTGCCCTCGGCACACTGGCCGTAATGGGCGCAACCATTAACTTTACCTCTTGTATGAACAAAAAGAACGATAACCCCTTCTTCAGCGAGTATACCACTCCACATCAAACGGCACCATTTGACAAAATCAAGATGGAGCACTACGAACCCGCCTTCCTGGAGGGTATCAAGCAGCATCAAGCCGAGGTGGACGCCATCATCAACAACCCCGAAACACCTACCTTCGAGAACACCATCGTGGCACTCGACTATGCCGGCGACATGCTTGATCGCGTAGCGACCGTGTTCTTCAACCTGAATAGCGCCGAGACATCCGACGAGATGCAGGCACTGGCACAGAAGCTCTCACCCATGCTCACCGAGCACTCCAACAACGTAAGCCTCAACGAGAAGCTCTTTGCCCGCGTGAAGGCAGTATACGAGACCACCGACAAGAGCACCCTTACGACCGAGCAACAGCGTCTGTTGCAAAAGTCGTATGACAGCTTTGCCCGCAATGGAGCCAACCTCAGAGAAGAAGACAAGGCCAAGTATCGTGAGCTGACTACCGAACTGAGCAAGACGACATTGGCATTTGGCCAGAATATGCTGAAAGCGACCAACAGCTACGCCCTGAACGTGACCGACTCGACCCGCTTGAAGGGTATGCCCGAATCGACCCTCGAAGCAGCAGCACAGACGGCCAAGGAGAAGGGCCAGAAGGGATGGACATTCACCCTGCACGCCCCGAGCTACAGCCCCTTGATGATGTACTGCGAGGACCGCGACCTGCGCCGCGAGCTGTATATGGCATACAATACACAGAACGTACAGGACAACGAATACAACAACGAGGAGAACGTGAAGAAGATTGCCAACTTGCGCCTCGCCATCGCCCAATTGCTGGGATACAACAGCCACGCCGACTACGTGCTCGAGAACCGCATGGCCGAGAACGCTGCCAACGTGAACCACTTGCTAGACCAGCTGCTCACCGCTTATCTCCCCGCAGCCAAGGAGGAGGTGAAAGCAGTGCAGGAGATGGCCGCACGCACCGAAGGCAAGGACTTCGAGCTGATGCCTTGGGACTGGTCGTTCTACTCAGAGAAGCTGCGCAATGAGAAGTATAGCCTCAACGACGAGATGGTGCGCCCCTACTTCAAGCTAGAGAATGTGACCAAGGGCGTATTTGGTCTGGCTACCCGCCTGTATGGCATCACCTTCGAGGAGAACAAGGACATCGCCGTGTTCCATCCCGACGTGAAGGCCTACGACGTGCTCGACAAGGACGGCAGCTACCTGGCAGTCATCTACACCGACTTCTTCCCCCGTGCCGGCAAGCGCTCAGGCGCCTGGATGACCAACTACAAGGAGCAGTATGTAAAGGATGGTGTGGATAGCCGTCCTCACGTGTCTATCACGATGAACTTCACCAAGCCCACAGAGAGCAAGCCCGCGCTGCTCACACAGGACGAGGTGGAGACCTTCCTGCATGAGTTTGGTCATGCCCTGCACGGCATTTTTGCCGCTACCAATTACCCCTCGATGGGTGGCACCAACGTATACCGCGACTTCGTGGAGCTGCCCTCGCAGATTATGGAAAACTTCTTGCCCAAGAAGGAGTTCCTCGCCACCTTCGCCTTCCACTACGAGACAGGCGAACTCATCCCCGACGAACTCATAGAACGTATCGTACGTGCCCAGAACTACAATGCGGCATATATGTGTATCCGCCAGCTCAGCTTCGGACTACTCGATATGGCATGGTACTCACGCACCACACCGTTTGAGGGCGATGTGTTGGCCTACGAGCAAGAAGCATGGGCACCTACCCAGCTGCTGCCTGCTGCCGAAGGTACCAATATGACTACACGTTTCGGCCACATCATGTCGGGCGGCTACTCAGCAGGCTACTACAGCTACAAGTGGTCTGAGATGCTCGACGCCGATGCCTTCTCGCTCTTCGATGAGAAGGGTATCTACAATCAGGAGGTAGCCACATCGTTCCGCAAGAATATCCTCGAGAAGGGCAGCTCGGAGCACCCGAAGGAGCTCTACCGCCGTTTCCGCGGACAGGATGCCACCATTGATGCCATGATGAAGCGTGACGGTATTGTAAAGTAAACACTCATAACCAGATAACATAGCCAATGAAATTACATCGCCTGCTCCTTGCCTCATGGTGCATCTTGCTCACCATAGGATGCAACAAGGAGGATGACCTCGAAGGTATCTTCACCGGTAAGATATGGCATCTGGCAGGATTCTATAGTACGACAGATTGGGACAATCCGAATATGGGTACACCCATCAACGACTACAATAGCCATAACGACCTCACGGCATATAACATAGAGTTGATGGTCGACGGCATAGCTGTAGTGACACTACCCGAGGGATGCCAGTTGCAGGGACGCTGGGAGGCTGACGGGAAGAACCGCACATTCAGCTTTTCGGAGTGGAAAACCGTAGCAGGTGACCCAACAAAACTCACGAAATTCGGCAAGCAGATGTATGATGAGTTGCTCAAGGTAAGTTACTACCAAGGCGACTCGAACTACATACGCCTGTTCGATGATAGCAGAAGATACTTCATGCAATTTGGCGACCTATCAAAATTCAAGAAATAAGATGACAGAGACTGACAACAAGAAAGAAGCATTTGACAAACGCTACATGCGCATGGCCTGTATTTGGGCAGAAAACTCCTACTGCGAACGCCGCAAGGTGGGTGCGCTGATAGTAAAGGATAGGATGATCATATCGGATGGTTACAACGGCACACCTGCAGGATTTGAGAATGTTTGCGAGGATGCGAACAACGTGACCAAGCCCTACGTTCTACATGCCGAGGCCAATGCCATCACCAAGATTGCCCGTTCAAACAACAACAGTGAAGGGGCTACCCTATATGTGACGGCATCGCCCTGCATTGAATGTGCCAAGCTGATCATTCAGGCAGGTATCAAGCGTGTAGTATATGGTGAGAAGTACCGGCTAACTGATGGAATCGATTTACTTGAGCGGGCAGGTGTCACAGTAGAATATTTACCTAACGAAGAATGAGACATCAAAATACCAAATGGCATTTAGCTATGCTCGTCCTACTTACGGGTATAGCTTTTATTGCCTGTACAGATCAAGGCAAGCAATCGCAATCAATCAACAAGCTGTCAACTTTACTACATATCATCGACCAACAGTATGTTGACACAGTCAACATTAATGAATTAGTAGAGAAAACCATACCAAAAGTATTGGCAGAACTAGATCCCCACTCCGTGTATATCCCCGCCCAAAAAGCTGAGGAATCTAATCAAGAACTGCGCGGAAGTTTCAGCGGCATTGGTATCCAATTCATGATACAAGACGACACCATTTATGTGAGCGACGTGATTCATGGTGGGCCAGCCGAGAAGGTTGGCCTCATGGCTGGCGACCGTATTGTCACCATTGACGACTCGCTATATGTGGGCAAGAAGATTAACAATGATGGAGCCATGAAACGTTTGAAGGGGCCCAAGGGGAGTGAGGTTCAATTGGGCATCAAGCGTCATGGCGAGAAAGAATTGCTTCCTTTCACAATAATGCGCGGAAATATTCCCGTAAAGAGTATTGACGCCACCTATCTGATTGACAATCGTTGGTGCTATATGAAAATCAACAAGTTTGGCGAAACCACCTATCCTGAAATGCTGATTGCCTTGGCACAAGGCATACAGAAAGGTATGCAAGGATGCATCATCGACCTGCGCGGAAATACCGGTGGATATATGGGAGCAGCCATACAGATGGTCAATGAGTTCCTGCCCAAAGGAGAGATGATTGTTTACACCGAAGGGGAAAATGCCCCACGCTACGAAGAGTACGCTACAGGAAGTGGCAGTTGCCAGCAAACACCTCTCGTAGTGCTCACCGATGAAACTTCAGCCTCGGCCAGTGAAATTTTTGCTGGTGCCATCCAGGACAATGACAGAGGTACAATAATTGGCCGACGAACCTTCGGCAAGGGATTGGTGCAACAGCCTATAGAGCTAGGCGACGGCAGCGCCATCCGACTGACCATTGCACGCTACTACACCCCGTCAGGACGTTGCATACAGAAGCCTTACACTAATGGACATAATGAGGAATATGAGCTTGACCTTCTCAACCGCTTTGAGCATGGAGAGTTCTTCACCCAAGACAGCATCAAGCAGGATGAAAGCATGGTGTATCATACCAAGAACGGACGCACGGTATATGGTGGTGGTGGCATCATGCCCGACATCTTTGTTCCCCAAGATACAGCAGGCTATACATCGTACTATGCAGAGGTGGCCAAACGAGGTTTGTTCACGCAGTTCCCCTTCCAATATACAGATAGGAACCGCGCCGAGCTCTCACAATATGCTACAATGGAGGAACTGCTCGCCCATCTGAAGAAGCAGGGATTGCTCGAACAGTTCATACAACACGCGACCGACAAAGGAGTGAAACGCCGCAACAACCATATCCGCAAGTCACGCGCCGTGATGGAAGATATCCTCTATGGCAACGTAATATACAATATGTTGGGAATGCAGGAATATATTAAATACTTGAACCTCACAGACCCCGCCGTACTCAAAGCGATAGAGATCCTTGACAAGGGAGCGTCAAAGCCCTGAAACAGGATTCCATAATATAATAAAGGTATTGGATGGGCGCACGGTCGAGCAAGTTTTGCTTTTCGTGCGCTCTCTGCTGTACCTACAATCAACCTCGCTCAATGAAAGAAATGTAAATTCTCTGATAACATTCACTCGTTAAAATTTGGCATTTCATTCGGTTTACACTAAATTTGTCGTGCGTTTTGTTCCGAAACCCTCATGCGGGGTGTAGGATGAAAAGGGAATCGGGTGAAAGTCCCGAACAGTCCCGCTGCTGTAAGCTCACTAAAAATGCTGTCCAATCACACTTTGCCACTGCCTCTACGAAGGTGGGAAGGCGGACAGATGGAGTAAGTCAGAAGACCTGCAAAACGAGAGAGATGAGATTTCCGCCCTGTTCTTTCGAGGAAAGAGAGCTTGGCAATGTTGTTA
>JAZPZS010000026.1:0-15808 GCA_045544835.1 Bacteroidaceae bacterium
GCCTTGTTGGCGCAGCGGTCTACGGTTGCCTTTGGACCCATAAAGGCTACGACACCTGCTACATATTGCTTGGCATTGACCTCGCCACTGACGGTGATGCCGCTGATGTGGCTGTTCGTCGTGTAGCCGAAGAGTGCCTGATAGGTTAGGGTGTTGTTGATGTAGAGTCCGTCGATGGTGTGTCCGTCGCCAGCGAAGGTGCCTTGGTAGGCTGTGTTTGACTTGCTGCCACCGATAGGTTTCCAGTCGTGGCCGCAGAGGTCGATGTCGCTCACGAGTTTGGCCGATAACTTATAGTCACCGCCATTGACCTTGGCGGCAAACCATGCCAGCTCGGCACCGCTGCTGATCTGATATATGTCATCCTCGCATCGGGGCTCGGTGAGAGTGGTTCCGTCCCATGCGTTATCGGCTGCCTTGACCATCTCTATGATGCAGGTTTGCTCTCCCTCGGCATCGTCGGCAATGGTCAGCGTGGTGCGGAAACAGCGGTAGCCAGGCTTGGAGGCCTTGATGATGTAGGTGCCGTAGGTGGCGGTATATATGCCCTCAGCGTTGGGGCGCAGTGTATCGGCCTCATGAGTGATGGTGTATTCGACGCTGTCTACATTGGATTGCAGGTTGAGCACGAACATCTTCATCGGTGAGATGGGTATACGCACCTCGGGCAATTGGCCGAAATAGGTCTTGTGGGCAACGGCGGTAAAGTTTGGCGAACGACCTAAGTTCTTGTTTATATCGCGATGGGCACCAATAGGGTCGCCGAAGCCGTTTACCTGTATTACACCTTGGTCCATAACCAATGCCTCTGAGGCTGATGCATCGTAGTCTGCAGGGATGTCTATCGTGACAGCCTGAGCCGAGGGTGCTGAGCCGAAGGTGTATTGGCCTGCACCGAGAATGAGCGAAGAGCCGTTGGGGATGTTGTTGTAGGTCACATAAGCCGACATGTTGTATATACCTGCCAGCTTGTTGGCAGGGTGATGCAGTCCGCTGTACTGAATCTTTACCTTGTCGCCAGGCTGGAAGATGGTACTTCCTTCACGACTCGCGTTGGTAATCTCGCGATGGCAGGGCTTGGCCGTCAAGACTTGATAAATGGAGTTGCCACCAGCATCGGTCATCTTGACAATCTGTCGTCCCTCCTTCAGCAACAGGGTGTATGAGCCGTCTTCATTCTTGCAGACTCCCTCCGTACCGAATCCGTGGTAGGTAGCCATCTGCTCACCGATGGTGGGGTATGCCATCTCGATATGGTCAACGCCTGTGGGAGTGAAGGTATATGTAGCGCCCTCCTCGGTGTCGAGATAGTAGAACACGTCGTGCTCGGCATCGACGTGTTTGCCGGCAGTCTTCAGTGCTCCTTCGTTGTAAGCCTCGTTGATAAACATGTTGGGCTGCATGGCTGTAGTGCCTTCACCGACGGTAACGACATAGGCGGCAGTATTCTCGGGCCAGATGGCGCCCCAGTATTCACCGCCCATATAGGGGGTCTTGGTGAGCGAGTCGGCCTTGGCGTTGTACTTATAGTAGTTCAGTGCTATAGCATCATAGGTAACCAGGACGATAGCCGTACCCTTGCCTACAGCCTTGATGGTAGACCATGTTTCTGTAGTGGAGTGTGCATTGTCGATCTCGATGACATCGGTGCTGGGGTTTCCATCAAGGTCGATGATGGTGTAGTGAAAGTCGGGTTCGGTGAAGTAGTTGGCCGTCTGTGTGTCGGTCAGCTGCCACGAACGCATGGCGAGTGCGTCATAGGTGTCGCCAACCTTCAGTTGCAGGTGTCCACGCTCGTTGATGTTGACAAAGATATTGCCCGTCTCGTATCCACCGTTCCAGTTCACATCATGCTTTATGGTTTTGGGACCGAAAGCCTCGTAGCTGCTGTCAGAGAACTTCAGGTATGAGTTCTCTCCTGCGTCTATATCCATAGTGAAATATCCACCTTGGGTGAGTCCACCCGATTTCCATGTGCGGAAGTTATAGACCTGATTGTCGGCCAAACGATAATATACCTTTTTACTGTTTCCGTCAACCTCAGTCTTTGAAGGTTCAACCTTAGCGAAGTTCGTAAAGTGGCTGAACTTCTTTCCTATAAACAGTTCAGCATCGGCGGGTAGGGTTACAATGTATTCGCCACCCATCGGTATGGCACCGCTTACGGTTATGCCTGCAGTCAAGGTTCCGCTTCGCTCGTTGGTCATATACCCTTCGGCCTGACGCTCTTCGCTGGGGATAAGCGATACATAATAACTGTTTCCATTGAGTGCCAAGAAAGTTTTGCGGCCAGCTGTGACGCTGTTGCCCAGTGTCACCACCATTCTTTCGCCCTCGCGGGTAGATACATCTACAGAGATGGTGTAGTCCTTGTCGACCTCCCAATTGGTCTTGTCTTCGTGCTTGTTCGTCGCATAGACGGTGTTGGTCAAGATTGAGAATTCTTGCTGCACGCTGTCTTCGCTCACATTCAGTTCGATAGTTCCATTTATCGTCGTGCTGTCTTTGGCCAAGGCTGTGAGCACATACACACCTTCGGGCACATCAAAGGTATACGTTTTGTTTACAGCCCCACCCACATCGATAGTGTCTCCTGTAGCCTTGTCTACAAGATTCATCCACGGTGAGGTGGAATTCATTTTCACAATCACATTGGCCGACTGTATACTCATACAGCATGTAATCACTGCGGCCAAACTCAAAAGTAACTTTTTCATTTTTTTCTAGTTTGTTAAATGATGGTTTATATTTAATGTTTGTATATCTTCTTTCCATTGTCTATATAGATGCCTCGTGTGGAGAGTCCGTCCATGCGCACTCCTCGCATGTCATATATCCCGTAGGAGGTGGTAGGCTTGGCATCATTGGTGGCAGACTCTATTCCTGTGAACTCCATGCCATCGGGCGGTAGCGCCAGGAAGTGTGCCGGATTGATATATACCTTGTGTCTGCCGAGGAAGACCCCTTCGGGCGACCACTGTATCAATGCACCAGCTGCAGCAAAGGAGCCGGCATCGGTGGCATAGATATATCCAGTGTAGGGGTTGACATACACTCCATAAGGCATACCCAACTCCATCAGGTCGTCGAGCATCGTGCCAGGCAAGGACTCTTCCACTCCGCCTGCTCCTTCGGTAGCCAGCACCTCGCGAGGGTCGATGACTACGTAGTTGAACTTATACTCGCTGGTGTAATAGGAGAACCGTGCACCGATAGCCAAGAAATTGCCGTCGAGCATGGTGCAACTATAGGTAGAGGCATACTCCAGTACGACAAAGCAGTCATCGCTGCCAGCCAAAGCCGCCTCACAGTCAAAGATGACTGTGGCAGCAGGAATATCGTAATAGTCGCCAGGGGAGTTGATGCACAGGTACTGGCCCGACTGCGACAGCTTGCCATAGAGGTTTATCTGGCCCGTGTCGACATCTCTCACCAGCTGCATAGTCTCGGCATCGATGATGCTCACGGTCGTTTCATACTCATGGTCTTCCTGAAACGCATAGCCGCCCGTATTGGCCACGAAGAGATGTCCTTTGTAGTAAGCTATGCCCTCAGGCTCGTATCCCACTTCACAGGTGGCGACAACCTCGAACGTATGGATGTCAATCTTGGCCACATACCCCTTTGTAAACATTTCGTAGCCATTGATGGTGCCACACTCATGACCATAGGAAGATACATATACATATCTGCCGTCGGTGGCGAGTTTGCGGTTGTTAGGCACATCTTCTGTCTCGGCCACACGCTTCCCATCGGGTGATATGAATTGGATGATGTTGCTCCAGTTGATTGTTATGGCAATGAGGTCTTCGTTTATTTGGATGATGTCGTTGGGGGTGTCTCCAAGTTTTCGTTTGTTGGCGTCTCTGAACCACTGGTTGCTGACAATCTTTCCATCTTCGAAGTAGGAGATCTTGCCATTGTCGGACTGCCAGTTGCCTTCGTTCAGCAGGATGATACGCTCCTGGGCCTGTACGTTCACGGCAATGGAGCAGAGGAGTGATAGAATCAGTTTTTTCATATTCCAAAGGATAATGTCAGTTTATAATTGCGCCCGGGCATAGGGTAGCGCGGTATGTGTTCGTATTGTATGTCGAGCAGGTCGCACACCTCAAGGCATACGCCCCACTGCGTCTTATCCATGGGAAGCGTATAGGTCAGTTTCATGTCGATGTTGTGATAGGGCTTTAGCACATCTTCGGGGTCAGCATAGCTCCACATGCGTTCGCCCACATAGAGATAAGAGGTGGTAAACTGCAGGCTGCGCCAGCCGACGATGGCCGTGACTCCCGACGACAATGTGGGAGAATAGCAGATGGGCTTGTCATACGTATCCTCATCCTCGGGGTCGGTACGGTTCACGTCGCGTTGCCATGTCAGCGAACCTAGCAGTGAGAACTGCCAGTCATCCGTGTGGTAACGGCCCTGTGCTGTGGCGTTGAGTCCTCGGCAAAAAGTGTAGCCGTAGTTCATCATCGACCACGTATAGGTACCCTTCAGGGGAAGGCACACGATACGGTTCTCTATCTTGTTCTGATAAGCGTCGGCCTGCACGGAGGCGTCCCAGTGCGGTGAGTCGAAGTGGTACTCTAATCCCACATTGAGCTGCTTGGTATACTCGGGCTTCAGATTGCGATTGCCCACCTGCGTGTAGTAGAGGTCGTTAAGCGTGGGGGCACGGAAGATTTTCTTGTACCAGGCGCGAAGTGTCAGACCCTCCCACGTGTAGGCGGTAGAGACAGCCGGTGTCCAGCGGTCCAAGGGGTCGGCAGCACCCACATGTGCAAAGGTAACATCGCGATAATGCTGGTGCAGCAACGAAGCCGCCACTTGCACCCCCTGCCAGTTGACCTGTACTGCCGCCACCTGCTTCTGGTCAAGGCGGTACACATCGTCAAATTTCTTCAGGTCGGCCGCCAGCTTGCTGTAGCGCACATCGCAACTTGCCGAGAGCGACAGCCACGGCCAAGGCGTGAACGCATAGCACAGTGCTCCGTAGCCATCCTGCTGATAATAATGATTGTCTACACGGGCAGTATTATGGTTTTCCGGATAGTCGGTACAGTAGCGCAGATACTCATTGGTATACTTGGCATTCACCTTCACATGGTGATGCTCCTTGAAGTGCGCCTGATAGGAGGCCTGCACGAAGAAGTCGCGGTCCCACTCGCGGCCCACGTTGACATACTTGTCGCTCAGTCGCCTCACGATACCGCCCGGGCAGCCACGCTCACTGTCGTAATAATAAATGTGCGAGGAGAATCCACCCTTGAACAAGGCTCCCTCGATGCGTCCGTAGCGAATGTCGCTGTTGGCACGACGTCCCACGGTGTCTTCATACTCCGAATGATAGCGGAAGGGATAGTCGCCACGCGAGTCGGTCCACTCACCATCGATGAAGCCGCTCCAGCCCTTTCTCTCAAACTGGACATTCGCCTTCGCCATATAGGTAGTAAACGAAGCTCTACGCAACTGTACTGACAACGAATCCTTTGTGGGTCTTCGTGTACGTAGATACACGGTAGCCCCCGATGCATACTCAGAGGCCGACTGACAATGGTCGAGCTTGTTTGCGTTGTAGAGCGATACGCTCTCCATCGTCGACAAGGAGAACTTTCCCAGGTCCACAGTACCATTCTGTGCATTGGTGATGCGTATGCCATCCACATAGATACCCACATGCTGCGCACCGAGCGAACGCACGTTGACAGTTTTCAGACCGCCGAGTCCACCATAGTCCTTAATCTGCACCCCAGCGAAATACTTCAAGGCATCAGCTACCGATGTGTTGCTCAGTGCTTGCAGTTCCTCGCCCCACAGCGTCTGCGATGTGGCGATGGTGCGAGAGGGCTGTTTGGAGGTGATTGTCACCTCATCAAGAACCTGCATGCTGTCGAGCGACAGTTGGGCACTGGCAGTCATCACTTGTGCCGCGAGCAAGAGCATCGCAGCGCACCGTATCACATGTTGTCGTGTCTTATACATATATATACCTTTATCTATCAAGCCATCTTTTTCAGTATGCTTGATACACAGGTATACATGTCAACTCACAAATGACAAACTATACGATGGGCCATCTATCGTCGCGTATTGGAAGATACAGCAGAGTACTCCTCATGCTATCCATGCCTCTTCCTTGCCAATAAATCGTGGATATGTGAAAACCCATGTCCGTCCATTCGATTCTTTCCGTAGACCTGCGTCAAGAATACTTTTTATTTGTCACGGCCGGTCTTCTGACTTATCCCGTTTATTGCGCCTTCCCAACAATGAAGTCAGTGGCTAAAGAGTGCAATAAACACACAGTTGCTAAGGGACTTACAGCAGCAGGTACTGTCCCGGATTCACACCGGATTCCCGTAAATCCAAGCCTTGGTAGAGGCCTGGAAACCGTTAACTGCCGACAAAGGTAGGTATAAGAGAACGAAATACCAAATCTCAACGAGTGAAAGTAGAGAAAATGCTTGTATTTTTTTACTGAGCGCCGAATAGCATTACCATCCCTTAATCTTGTACTCCACCTTGTCGAAACGAAAGCCAAGTTGTTCCAGCAATTCTTTACTCAGAGGTATGTCCTGCAACTCATACTGATACACCTCATTAACTTCTCTCATACAGTCTCGAACGAGACACTTACCATTAGCAAGAGTCATGACCTCGCACACGGTGTCTTGAAATAGTTTTAACTGTTCCATATTTGTAGTTGTTTAATTACAAAACAAAGTTAAGAACAGAGAACCATCTAATGAAGGACAGAAAAATCAAAAGCCCCACGAAACGTCAAGGTGACAGATAAACGCCTCCCGCCCGAGTCCGTCTATTCGTTTGAAAGGAGATATTTAGAATCTGTTTGGATTTTACCGCTAATAAGTTTTATGTTATACTTTTCAGTTTATTTGAGGCTCTTTTTACCATCTTTACACTCTTTGTTCTTGCAAATAGACCACTATTTGCTGTGACCAAACAGTGCAAATCTGCTCAAAAACACCTCTCAACTAAACTTGAAATAAAATCCAAACAGATTCTTAACCCCAATATAACCGTTTTGTAACATTTATGAAACATTACGGCGGTACTTTTGCAACACAATTGCGAAGGTTGGCTGCGCTCGTTGAAAGCAAATGCAAGCAATGCTCACTCGCTGGCGGTACCTTTGCGGCTGAAAACTTTGTCAAACTTAAAAACTAATTAACTCATAAACTCAAGCATGGGTATACTACAAGTCTTTACACTGTTGGGAGCATTGGGAATGTTCCTGTATGGAATGAACCTGATGAGCTCAGGACTACAGAAAGCAGCTGGCGACAGGCTGCGCAGTTTCTTATCGGCCATGACATCGAACCCCCTCAAGGGCGTGCTGACGGGTCTGGGCATCACTACAGTGATACAGTCATCGTCGGCCACCACGGTAATGGTGGTTAGCTTCGTCAATGCCGGACTGCTGACATTGACACAGGCCATAGGCGTCATCATGGGAGCCAACATCGGTACTACGGTGACGGCGTGGATGGTGTCGTGGCTGGGCTTCAAGGCCGACATCTCGCTGCTGGCCGTGCCGATGATGCTGCTGGGATTCCTCTTCTCGAACTCGAAGAGAGACAAGCGCCGCAACATAGGCGAACTCATCGTAGGCTTCTGTCTCCTGTTCCTCGGCCTGTCGTTCATGAAAGACTCGGTGCCCGACCTCCGTCAGACGCCCGAGGTGTTGGCCTTCGTCAGCTCATGGTCATCACACGGGTTCGGCTCGGTATTGCTCTTCCTCGCCTTCGGTACGGTGCTCACCCTCATCCTGCAATCCTCATCGGCCACGATGGCCATCACGCTCATCATGCTCAGCATGGGCTGGATACCGTTCCCCATGGCCTGCGCCATGGTGCTGGGTGAGAATATCGGTACCACCATCACAGCCAACATAGCCGCCTCGGTGGGCAACACGCAGGCCAAGCGTGCCGCCATGTCGCACACCATCTTCAACGTCTTCGGCGTGCTGTGGGCACTCGTGCTCTATCGCCCCTTCCTCAGCCTGGTAGGTTGGGTGACAGAAAACCTCTTCGGACTCCCCAATCCCGCTGCCGAGGGCTTTGCCGTGGTGACCGAGAACTCTCCCGAGAGCACGGCCGCCCTATACGGATTGTCGATGCTCCATACCCTGTTCAACACCATCAACACCCTGCTGATGGTATGGTTCACCGGCAAGATAGCCAAGGCAGTAAGCTGGATCATACGCGCTCCACAGAACAAGGAAAACGAGGCCTTCCGCCTCAAATACATTTCGGCAGGCCCCCTCGCCACACCCGAGCTGTCGGTAGAGCAGGCCTTCGAGGAGATTATCCACTTTGCCCAAGTATCGAAGAACGGTGCTGCATATGCCCGTGAGGCCATGAATGAGAGCAATGCCGAGAAGTTTGAAACCCTCCGCGAGAAACTCGTCAAGTACGAGGAGATAGCCGACCGCATCGAATACGAGATAGCCACCTTCCTCAACGCCGTATCGGCCGAGGAGATCAGCGAAAGCACAGCCAACAAGATAAAGGCTATGTACAAGATCATCGGCGAACTGGAGTCGCTGGGCGACTCGGGCGAGGCCATCAGCCGCATCCTCTCGCGCAAGAACATCCACCGCAAAGCCTTCGACGCCAATGCCGCACGCAACCTCAACACCATGGCCGATGCCGTTGCCGATGCCTACGACGTGATGATAGCCAACCTCACCGCAGCCCACAAGGACGAGTTGACAGACATTGCCAACGCCTACAACGCCGAAGACCGCCTCAACAGCCTACGCAACAACTTCCGCGACGCCATGATCGAGGACATCGAGAACGGCAACACCAACTACCAGGCGAGCGTCTACTACATGGACATCATCAATCAATACGAACGCATGGGCGACTTCATGATCAACATCTCGCAAGACCTCGAGCGGGGATTCGCGAAGAGATAAGCCTCTTGTACGTATAACCCTCATCGTCGCCCACGACATGGGGGCTGGTACATCTTCTCCTTGTCGATGCGTATGTATATAGGCGAACTAGTCGAAGGGAGAAGCAAAAATCCCGCACAGGGATTTTATAGGATACTCGCGAGATTTTTCGCTGCGCTCAAAATGACACGAGACGGTTAGAGCACCTAAGATAGCACGATATTCCTTATATCGAACTCACGTTATTTATTACAACTTTGGGAAGAGTTGCACAATACTACAGCGATGCATCGCTAGTAGGGTTGCAGTTCTTCCCTTCTTCATTGTTCATCCCTAAGGGAACCAGCTACGACAGCAGGTGAGGTTGTAATGCATCAGGCCCTGCGCATTCGTTTCCTTTCTCAAAAAAATGACTTTTTCGGGCTGTTTTCGGCAAAAAGTGTAAAGAAACTTTACAATTTTCACTGAAAAAAGTCGATTTTGGCATTTTTCTTAGAAAAAAGATTGGGGGGCCGCGTACCTTTGTTCCAGAAATTTTTATTACGCAAAAGATATGAGAACAAAGCGAACGAGAATCCTTTTGGCAGCGGCAGTTTCGTGCTTCCTGCTGCCCGATGCCCAAGCTGCGACGGACGGTGCGGAACGCACGCTGACGCTCGCCGAGGTCATCGGCATGGCGCAGACGGAGTCGCCCGATGCCGTGTCGGCACGCAACACCTACAAGTCGGCCTACTGGAGCTACCGCAACTACCGCGCCAGCAACCTGCCCGCCCTGTCGCTGGCCAGCAATCCTTATTTAAATAGGAGTACCGACTACGTGACCATGGGCGATGGCTCAGTGTCATACGTGAAGCAGAACAACGTGAAGACCGACCTCTCGCTGGCGGTGACGCAGAACGTATGGTTCACCGGCGGTACGTTCCAGGTGAGCAGCACCGCCCGCCGCCTCGACCTGCTGGGCACACGCAGCACCACCTACAACGTGCAGCCGCTCTACCTCACCTACCAGCAGAGCCTCTTCGGCTACAACTCGCTGAAGTGGGACCGCCGCATCGAGCCGGTGCGCTTCCGCGAGGCCCGCAAGCAGTATGCCGAGACCATGGAGCTGGTGGCGGCGCAGGCCTCAAACTACTTCTTCGAGCTGGCCTCGGCACAGACCAACCTCGAGATAGCGCTCACCAACCAGGCTGCTGCCGACACGCTCTACCGCTTTGCCCTGGGCCGCTACCACATAGGCACCATCACCGAGAACGAGCTGCTGCAGCTCGAGGTGAGCAAGCTCAACGAGGAGGCCAACGTGCTGAGCGCACAAATCTCCGTAGACAATGCCGCCGACAACCTGCGCAGCTACCTCAACATCAAGGACGAGGTGGAGCTGACGGTGGTGACGGACGACAGTGTGCCGCAGTTCGACGTGCCGCTGGCCGAGGCCATGGCGCTCGCCATAGAGAACAACCCCGACATAGAGTATATGAAGCGCCAACGCATACAGGGCGAGAGCAACCTCGCCTACGCCAAGGCCAACGCGGGCCTCAAGGCCAACATCTACCTGCAATTGGGCTTGGCACAGACGGGCGACGACTTCCAGAAGAGCTACAACGACCTGCTCGACGAGCAGTACGTGAGCGTAAGCCTCAGCCTCCCCATCCTCGACTGGGGCAAAGGGCGCGGACAGGTGCGCGTGGCCCGCTCGAACCTCGAACTGGTGAACACGCAGATGGACCAGCGCATGATAGCCTTCGAGCAGAACGTGCAGCTCGTGGTGAAGCAGTTTAACCTCCAGGCACGCCGTGTCGACATTGCCCACCGCACCATGGAGACCGCTGCCCACCGCTACGACGTGGCCCGCCAGCTCTACGTGATGGGCAAGAGCACCATCCTCGACCTCAACTCGGCCATCAGCGAGAAGGACAGCGCCTACCGCAGCTACGTATCGTCCTTGGCCACCTACTGGCGTCTCTACTACACGCTACGCAGCCTCACGCGCTACGACTTCGAGCACGATATGCCGCTGGAGTATAGCTATTCTGACATCGAAAGAAATTAACTAATCTCACGCGAATCTCGCAAAAAACGCGAAAATCAGGTCCTATGAATATTCCTCACACAGATCTCACGAATCTCACAAATGGCGCGTCGCTTCGCCCGCGCTTGTCGGCTTCGCCGAGTGTTCTCAGCCGGATGGTACATACGAGCGCAAGCGATGTATGCTTTCGTGAGATTCGTGAGATCTGTGTGAGACCAAAATCAGCGATGAAAGAATACTTCGCGAGATTCGCGAGATTAGCGTGAATAAATTATAAATAATAACTTATAAAATATGGACATCCAATTAGCCCCCAAGAAATGGTACGTCAAGTACCGCGCCTACCTCATTGCCGGCGCACTGTTCCTCGTGTTAGTCATCGGCCTGCTGTTCACAGCCTTCGGCCCCAGTAAATTACGTGTCAACGCCTCCGAGGTGCGCATCGCCGAGGTGGTCCAGATGGACTTCGTGGAGTACGTCAACGCCGACGGCACCCTGCAACCCATACAAACCATCAAGGTCAACACCCAGGAAGCAGGCATCGTGGAGCGCATCGTGGCCGAGGAGGGCAGCATGCTCCGCCAGGGCGACACCATCATGATACTCACCAACCCGCAGCTCGAACGCACCATCGACGACCAGCGCGACGCCTACAGCAAACAGTACAACTCCTACCGCGAGCGCCTCATACAGATGGAGCAGCAGAGCCTCACCCTGCGCCAGCAGACACTGCAGACGGCCTACGACCTGCGCCGACTCGAGAAGCAGATTGCCCTCGACCGCGAGGAATACCGCATGGGCATCAAGAGCAAGGCCGAGCTGGAGCTGGCCGAGGACGAGTACACCTACCGCAAGCAGTCGGCCGAACTGCAGATGAAGAGCCTCCTGCAAGACTCGGCGATGAACGTCATCCGCCGCGAGATGCTCGAAGCCGACCTCGCCTCGCAGCAGAAGGTGCTCGAGCGCAGCATCGAGCGACTCTCCGACCTCATCATCACGGCGCCCATCAGCGGACAGCTCAGCAGCATCGACGTCACACCCGGCAAGCAGATTGGTGCCAACACCGAGGTGGGCGAGGTCAAGATCATGGACCGCTACAAGCTCTCGGCACAGCTCAACGAATACTACGTGGACAAGCTCACGCAGGGCCAGCCCGCCACCATCAACTACGAGGACAAGGACTACGACCTCGTCATCAGCAAGATAGTGCCCGAGGTGCGCGGCGGCACCTTCTCCATCGAGATGCTCTTTGCCGACTCCGTACCCGACAATGCCCGCATCGGCAAGAGCTACCAGACGAAGATCGAGCTCTCCTCGGCCGTGCCTGCCGTGCTCGTGCCCAAGGGTAACTTCTACCCCTACACCGGCGGCCGCTGGATATACCGCCTCAACGCCGAGGGCACTCGCGCCACACGCGTCGCCATCAGCGTGGCTCGCCAAAACCCGCTCTACTACGAAGTCATCGACGGCCTCCAGCCCGGCGACCGCGTCATCACCTCTGGCTACGATGCGTTCGGGGAGGCGGAAGAGGTGGTAATCAATTGAGAATTGGCAAGGTTCGTGCAAGCGAGCGCGATGTAAGCTTGCTTACTAATCGCTCAGTGAGCGCAGCCGAAGCTCAGCAAAGCTAATTGAAAATTGAAAATTGGCTCCGCGATGAAACTAACTAAAAAGCACTGTCGCCCTTTAAGGGGGCGTAACGAGGCCTTTAGAGGGTTGCCTAAATGGCAAGCCGCGCCGAGTGAGGGGAGCACAGTGCTCTGTGCGACGGAGGACCCGATAGGGAGCGAAATGAAACGTTAGTGTAATGAAGCGGAGGGGGTAACAAGAGACTATGTATAACAAATAATTCTAACTCACGCGAATCTCGCGAAAAACGCGAAGAACCAGGTCCTATGAATTTATCTCACACAGATCTCACGAATCTCACAAATGGCGCGTCGCTTCGCCCGCGCTTGTCGGCTTCGCCGAGTGTTTTCAGCCGGATGGTACATACGAGCGTAAGCGATGTATGCTTTCGTGAGATTCGTGAGATCTGTGTGAGACCAAAATCAGCGATGAAAGAAAACTTCGCGAGATTCGCGAGATTCGCGTGAAAGAAAAATCAGCGATGAAAGAATATTTCGTGAGATCTGTGAGATTTGTGTGAGTAAAAACCAACCACCAATATGAGAAAACCCAAGAACATACAACCAATAAACCGCGAGGACAAAGCAAAAAACTCGCGTAACCGTGGATACGTAATGAAATATCCATGGATACGTGATGAAATATCCGCGGATATTTAATGAAATATCCACGGATACGCAAAGAATTCGGCAAACCGAACAGAGAAAACAGACAAAACAACAAGAATTTTCAAACCTATGAAAAAGTTTTTTCAAGCCTGTGACAAAAAATTATCGCACCGTTGACAAAAAATTTTCACGCCTGTGATAATTCTTGAAAAAAGAGACAAAACAAAAATAATTCATGATAAATTCGTGTAAAACTTACAAACTAAAAAACTTATAAACTCAAAACAATATGAAAGAGTTCTTTAAGAATCTCGGACGCTACAAAGTGTCGTCCACGCTCAACATCTTGGGCCTCGGCATCGCCTTCGCGGCGGCTTACGCCATCTTGGTGCAGGTAAACTATGATCTCAGTTTCAACCGCTCGCTCAAAGACTCGGAGCGCGTGTTCCGTTTGGAAACGGCTAAATTCTTCATGTTTTTTGAGAACAAAATGAGTGCCAATGTGAACGACTACTTGGGACAAGTCCTCGGTGACGACACCACGATGGTAGAGTGCTTCGGGCGAATGGAGTTTGCCCTTTCATCACGCCAACTGGCACTACAAAGCGAAGGCACAGAGCACATGGTAGAAGTTCAGGCAAGCGTAGGTACAGCGGGTGCTCCCGAGACCTTAGGCTTTGAGCTTGTGAGCGGCAGTTTCGACCGCCTCAGCACGCCTAACAGCGTCTTGATGAGCGAGAAGTTTGCCCGTACCCACGGTATCGAACTCGACGATGTGGTGCTGGACACCGACACCAGCCGACACTCATACACCGTAGTCGGTATCTTCGAGGACTTTCCCAAGAACTGCGACCTTTACGGCATACAGATGTTCTGTACTCAGGAGCCCGACGGTTGGGAGCAAGCTAGCAACTGGAACTACGTCTACTTCTACAAACTGAAGGAGGCGTGGATGAAGGATGCTTTCGTAGAAAGCCTCTATCCTAAATACTACGACTTCAACGAGTCGAGAATGAAGATGTATCACGAGTGGAGAGGTGAGGAATATCCCGATACGATGACCTTAGAAAAGTTCCGTGCCGCTCCCGAGAATGAACTACAACTGACTTCAATAGGAGATATTCATTTCTCGGATATTGAGAGTGATTGCAAGGTCGGTAATGCTACTACTACTTACACGCTCTTGGCTATCGGTGTAGTCATTCTTATCATTGCCTTTGTCAACTTCATCAACTTCTTTATGGCGATGGTGCCGCGTCGCATACGCCGCGTGAATACGGAGAAGATTTTCGGCTGCACTTCCAGTCGTCTGCGCCTCGGCTTTGTGGGCGAAGCTATCGGTTTGGTATTGCTCGGTCTGCTGTTGGCTGCGTTTATTATCTTTATGATAGCTCCCGAGGTCAGTGCCGGCCGCTTTATCTCCACTACGATTGCCTTGGAGGACAATTGGGACGCTGTGCTGATGATGTTTGGTGCAGGTATAGTGCTTGCTATTGTATCTAGTATCTACCCTGCCTATTATATTACTTCTGTGCCGCCAGCCTTTGCCATCAAGGGGGCGTTTGGTAACACGAAGAAAGGTCGTATCCTTCGCTCTGCATTACTCAGTCTACAGTTCTTCATCTCACTGGCGCTCATTATCTGCACGCTGTTCATTAAACTGCAACATTCCTTTATGATGAACTATGATATGGGCTTCAATCGGGAATATCTGATTTCTACAGAATTAAAGGCTGACGCAAAGTACATTACCGAAGACAATCAACGCCCCTCTTTAGTGTCGCTCCTAAAGGAAAGCCCGATGATTAAGGATATCGCTTTCTCGCAAAACCGTATGGTGTCAAAAGATGCTCGTCAAGGATGGGGACGAACGATTGAAGGTGAGGAACACAGAGGTGAAGTTATAGTAGATGTACAGATCGTAACACCAGGTTTCCTCGAAGTGATGGGCATTGAGATTACAGAGGGGCGCAACTTTGAATCGCGCGATATGCAGAACCCCAATGGAGCTGTCATCTATAATGAGACGGCACGTCGTATGTATAATCTTACAATGGAGACACAAATCAAATGGCAGAGTGGTGTAGCCGAAGTTGCAGGCTTCTGCAAAGACGCAAAGATGCAACCGTTGCAGTACAAAACAGAACCTATGGCCTTCTACATCTACGGAATAAACCTATATTATCCCCAACTCTACATCCGTACCACCGAGGGAGCCGACTTCGAGGCAGTGAAGGCGTATATCGAAGAGAGCATCCTGAAGCTTGCGCCCAAGGCGAAGCCCGAGGACATCAAAGTAGAGTTCTTCGATGAGCAGCTGGGCCGCGAGTATGAGAAGGAGAAGGAGCTCACACGCCTCATCACTGTGTTCTCTCTCATCTCCATCCTCATCGCCCTGATGGGAGTCTTCGGCCTCGTGTTCTTCGAGACCCAGTATCGCCGTCGCGAGATTGCCCTGCGCCGTGTACACGGAGCGCAGATAAGTGAGATACTGCGTATGTTCGTGATGCAATATGCCCGTATGGTGGGCGTGGCCTTCCTCTTTGCCGTGCCTGTGAGCTACCTCATCATGTCGCGCTGGCTCGAAGGGTATGCCTACCACATCCCGCTCTACTGGTG
>JAZPZS010000027.1:0-49822 GCA_045544835.1 Bacteroidaceae bacterium
TACCTTTCAAATCAAATGATTTCATGTTTTGTTTTTCTTTTAAATGTGTTACTCTAAATTAAGTTCTCTGCTCAATTCGCCATCACACGATGTGAGAGCCTTTCAAGTGCTCTACGAAAAGCGGGTGCAAAATTAGTGCAAGTTGAGCGAAAAACCAAATATTCATTTGGATTTTTCCGAAACGCCGCCTAATTTCAAGCTGCGAAGCAGATTAAAGATAGTGCAAATCGAACGAAATACCAAATTTATTTGAGTATTTCTGAGATGCAGCCTAATTTCTGGGCTTGCAAAGCAAGCACTAAAGTGAGTGCAACTGACGCATGAGCGAGCGAGAGCCATGCTGACATAGGCTCTTGCATCAGGCAAAAAGGGAGAGGGCGAAGCTAAACTGAGCGAAAGCAATGCTCCTTTATTCGAAATCGATGTCAATTTTCAGCTCCTCGTCAATGGGAGTTTCGTCGGTAACGGTGATATTCTCCTTGGCATCCCCTGTTTCTGCGGGAGCTCCGTAAGAATACTCTGCTGGCTGATTTTGGTGTATGTAGCCCACGGCTTTGCTCAGTCCGTCGATGAACTTGCTGAAATCTTCCTGATAGAGGAATATCTTGTGCTTCTCGAAAGAGAACGGGGCATCGGGGCCTTCGCCCTGTACAATCTTCTTGCTTTCGGTGATTGAGAGGAACAGTTCGCCCTTCTTGTTGCGCTTCACGTCGAGGTAGTAGATGCGCTTGCCAGCCTTGATGGCTTGTGAGTATACGATATCTTTTTCGCGGTCCATACTTAACTCCTTGCCTTTACTATACACACAAAATACTATAAAATCGTTCCAAATTTGGCGAAAATAATTTAGAATTGCAAGAAAAAAGCTATATTTCTTTGTTTTTTATGAGATTTTGTGGCGAAGTGGAACCTTTCTTGGATGTTTGCTTGTTGGGATTGGCTGTTTGGATTGGCTGTTTGGATTGTATCTTTAGCTTGCGCTACGCAATACAGAACTTTTAGGTCGCCGCCCAAAGGGGCTAAAGGCAAATTAGGCTGCACCTCAGAACCGAAGGTCGCTGGTCGTAAGGGAAAAGCAAATATTCAAGTAAATTGAGGGAATAATATAGATGTTTACCCAATCCATGTGTTTTCCGCGTTAGTGTCATCCTGAACAAAGTGAAGGATCTCGCAAAGTTCGTGCCAACGAGCGAAATGTAAACTTGTTTACAATTTCTCAGCGAGTGCAGCCGAGCTAAATGGCAAATCCACTAAACGTCTCTTGCCAAGTCACTGCGCGGGATTGCCTTTGGCCCCTTACGGGCGGCGAACTTCGTTTCAGGATGACAAGATTCTCTGGGTAAACTGCTATATTATCTCCTAAATTTAATTTTATTGAATTTCTGTCTCGCTCAATAGAAAAAAGTAAACTTTTTCTCTATATTCTCTCGTTGAAATTTGATATTTCATTCGGTTTGCACTAATTTTGTGCCTTGAAAATTTCATATAGAGTTATGATAAATCGAGAACTTATACGACTGAAGGTGATTCAGGTCATCTATGCCTACTATCAGAATGAAGGCAAGAATGTGGAGGCGGCAGAGAAGGAGTTGTTTTTTAGTTTGTCCAAGGCACATGATTTGTACAACTATTTGTTGTTGTTGATGGTGGAGGTGACGCGCTTTGCCGACCGCCGTATCGATAACCGTCGTCATAAGTTGCGCCCTACCTACGAGGACCTCAATCCCAATACCCGCTTTATTGACAATGCTTTCATGGCGCAGCTTGCTGCCAATGAGCAGCTGGCGGAGTATAGCGAAAACCAGAAACGCTCGTGGGAGGATGAGAGTGAGTTCGTGAAGCGTCTCTTCGAGCGCATAGAGGCTTCGGAGATATATCAGGAGTATATGGCCAAGGAGACGCTCACCTATGAGGACGACCGTGAGCTGTGGCGCAAGCTGTACCGCACATTCATTGCGCAGAACGACGAGATAGACGAGCTGCTCGAGGAGCAGAGCCTCTACTGGAACGATGACAAGGCTATCGTCGACACTTTCGTGCTGAAGACCATCAAGCGCTTCGAACCTGAAAAGGGTGCCGGACAGGAGCTGATGCCCGAGTACCGCGACGATGAGGACAAGGAGTTTGCCCGCAAGCTCTTCCGCAACGCGATCAAGAATGCGGAGGTGTATCGTAACCTGATGGCGGAGAATGCGAAGAACTGGAATATGGAGCGTCTCGCCTTCATGGATATCCTCATCATGCAGGTGGCATTGGCGGAGATTTTGTCGTTCCCTTCGATACCGGTGTCGGTGTCGCTCAACGAATATGTGGAGATAGCCAAGATGTACAGCACGCCCAAGAGTGGAAGCTTTATCAACGGTATGCTCGACACAATTGTTAATCAATTGAAAAAAGAGAACAAACTTAGAAAGGCTTAATTAAATATTGTGTACCTTTGTCCCGTACAAAAGAGAAAATCAATAAATAGTAACTATAAAAACGTAAGAAAATGTTGTTATTACAAGCACAGGCAGGAGGAGCAACCTCATTTTTCGCATCGCCGATTTTTATGATCATATTGATGTTCGTTATCATGTATTTCTTCATGATCCGTCCGCAGCGCAAGCAGCAGAAGGCCATCGAGGCTTTCCGCAACAGCCTCAGCGCAGGTCAGCAGGTAGTGACCAGCGGTGGCGTGTATGGTACCGTGAAGGAAATCAATAACAACATCGTGGTGCTGGAGATAGCTCCTAGCGTAAAGATCAAGATTGACAAGTCGTCAGTATATGCCGACATGTCGGCTACTGCACAGCAGTAAGCTGGTAAGTTTTTTAAGTTTTTGAGTTTGTAAGTTTGCAAACTCAAAAACTCATGAACTCAACAACTCAAATCAGTATGGCCCAGAAACAGCTATTCCAGCTGCAGCGCACTAAACGATTTTTCAGAAACTTCCTGCGTATCAACAACAGCAGGGAGTTTCTCGTGTTTTTATTGTTTCTCTTGGTGTCCTTCGTTATCTGGTACTTGACGACGATGAGGGGAGAGTACGAAATGGAATATTCGCCCAAGTTACGGCTCAAGAATGTGCCTGAGGACATGATCGTGATAGAACCGTTGCCAGAGCAAATCGATGTGCTACTCAAAGACAAGGGTGATGAGTTGTTAAAGTACAAAGCACGTGGAGTCTTCAAGGAAGTGGTCATTGACTACCGCCAACATCCCAATGTGGCTGGCCATACGGCAATTTATGGAAAGGAACTGAACAAACTGATAGCCTCACAACTCTCCTCATCGACTCAGATTGTATCGCTATCGACCGATACGCTACAGTTCTATGTGGCCTCTTCGCGTGGAGTGAAAGTTCCGGTACACGTCTATGGACGTATTGAGGCTGACAATCAGCATGCTATACAGCGCGTGAATATCGTTCCTGATAGTGTTACGGTATATGCAACGGAGGCTTACCTTGATTCGCTCAAAGCTGTGAGTACTCCTAAAGTGGACCACGTGGGACTTTCCGACTCGTTGAACCAGACTCTAACGTTAGGTGGTGGACACCGTGGTGTCAAGTATGTTCCCGCTGAGGTGATGCTCCATGTGGCGGTGAGCCCGTATGTGACAAAAACACTGGAGATTCCTATCAGTGGATATCTTTTCCCATATGGTGTGTTGCTCAAGACCTTCCCCTCGAAGGCCAATGTTAGCTTCCGGGTCAGTTTGGAGGACTATGGTAATGTAACCGAGAAGGATTTCGACTTGCAGGTACATTACACGCAGACACAAGAGAATGCTACCGGGAAGGTGACTCCTCGCTTAACATCACGCTCTGACAGAGTGCATAGTGTGAGAGTAGAACCAGCTGAGGTGGACTATCTGCTTGAGGTCAATGCGTTACCATTGGGTATGTGATCTTCTGAAATTCTCTTATTATAAATATGTATACACCCACCCCCTACAAGGTTGCCATTGTCGGTGGCATCGGAAGCGGTAAATCTGTCGTTTCCCGTCTGTTTCGCTTAATGGGAGTGCCCGTGTATGATTGTGACACCGAGGCGAAGCTGTTGATAAATTCGGCCCCGTCCATCCGTCAAACTCTGAAAGCCGCTATCGGCGAGCAAGTATATGGTGCCGATGGTCGCTTGGATCGTGCTTTCCTTGCCTCTTATATGTTTGGCCATCCTGAACGCGTAGCATTGGTCAATGGTATCGTGCATCCAGCCGTGCGTGCCCACTTCTCGGCCTGGGCTGAGGCCCAGAAATGCAGGCTTGTGGCTGTAGAGACGGCCATCCTCTTCGAATCGGGGATGGAGGCCGATGTGGATGGGGTTCTTGTTGTACACGCTCCCGAGGAGCTGCGTCTGAAACGTGCCATGCAGCGTGATGGATCCGACGAACAAGCTATCCGTCGTCGCATGAGCAACCAGATGGCAACAGATGAATTGCTTGCACGTGCCCATTACCATATATGTAATGATGGCACCGTGTCGCTCATCAATCAAGTAAAGCTTGTGATAGAGGAGATTGGAAAAAAAGGCGTTTGAGTAGCGTTTTTCTCTGTCATATTTTTTGCATTTCGCCTAGATTCCTTAAATTTGTATCTCAATTAAGCGATAAGAAAACTATTTAAAGAAGAATTATAAACCATTAAAAGAAAAAACAACTATGCTTAAAACAATCCTGACCGTAGCCGGTAAGCCCGGTTTATATAAACTTGTATCCAGTGGACGTAACATGCTTATCGTAGAGACTGTAGATGCCACCAAGAAACGCCAGCCCATACATGCTACCGATAAGGTGGTGTCGCTCGGCGATATCGCCATGTATACCGATGATGAAGAGGTACCTCTGTGGCAGGTGTTGGAGAATGTGAAGACCAAGTGCGAAGGTGCCCTTTGTGCTGTCGACTATAAGAAGGCCTCCAATGACGAACTGGCCGATTTCTTCGCTGAGGTGTTGCCCAACTACGATCGCGACCGTGTATATATGTCTCATGTGCGCAAGCTCATTCAGTGGTACAATCTCCTTGTAGCAGCAGGTCTTACCGAGTTTGTTCCTGAAGAACCGGAAACACCGGCAGAGGAGGCATAAACGGCAGTCGCACTAACCAATCACAAACAAACACACAAAGAGGATTATGAAAAAGTTTTTTACCGTATGCATCCTTGCCAGTGCTGTGTCATTTGGCGCCAGTGCGCAGGGATTGTCAGGACTCTTCAAGTCACTGACGGGTGGCAGTACTACAGGTTCTACTACCGAGACAACCACAGAGTCGGTCACCAATACCTCTTCTGAGGCTCAAGAGAAAGCCGAAGCAGGTGCCAATGTCTTTGGTAATGTGATAGGTGCTTTGGCTGGAAGTGCCACGGGCGATGCTGCAACCTCCACTGATGGCAACAACGCGGCTTCGGGATTGCTTGGCGGTTTGCTGGGCACGTTGGCCGGTAACGGTACCACCAGTGCGAACGACGACGGCACTGCACTCACCACCGACGGTGTCGTGTCAGGTCTCCTTGGCTCTATTCTCAATGCATTTACCACGGTTAATAAGCAGACGATTCTTGGCACTTGGAACTTCAAGGGCTCGGCTTTCGTATTTGAGAGCGAGAATGCATTGGCCAACTTGGGTAGCGATGCTATCGCATCGCAGGTAGAGGCTAAGGTAGACCAATATCTGGCCAAGCTGAACATCAAGGAGGATATGTGTACCATCACCTTCAACGAGGATAACACTTGTATGTTCACCGCAGGGAAGAAGACACTCAACGGCACCTACGAGTTTAATGCCGAAACCAAGGAACTGAAACTCACCTATGCCGGTTTGCTCTCTACCACAGCCTTCCTTGTATACGATGCCGGTACTATCAATATCGTATATCAGAGCGACGGTCTGCTCCGTATCCTCAAAGCTATCGGCTCAATGAGCAATAATGGTACGTTGGCTTTGCTCAACACCTTGCTCGACCAATATGATGGATTGCGTATCGGTATGGCCTTCGCTAAATAGGGAAAGACGAATATACATCGTATATATAAAAATAGCAGCTCATCAGAGCTGCTATTTCTTTTCTGACTTTATTTCTTTTCTTGCCTGGTGGCGTTTGCTCCTTTGAGATCTTGCGGTATCCATACTTTCATGTCGCCCCGCCCTCGGTGTGCCCAAGTGTAGTAGGGGATGAGGGTGAGTCGCACCTCCTCGGTAGTGAGTTTTCCATTCTTGTCGAAAGCGAGAGTTTGGGCATCGGTCGTGAGTGTAGTGATGCGCTGTGTCTGCCATGTGGTGAGCTCTGCTTTACGCTCTTCGGGGATGAAGGAACTGAGATCGCGCTGGTCAAGGGTGAACTCGGGTTGCTGATTGATAAGCACACTCTTTAGATCAAACTTGTTGTCGGGCCACTCGGCACAATAAACGATTGGTCCGCGCTCGATGGATACCAAACCACGGTCGGCCTCCACGTTCTCGTTGGCACGAACGATGCGTGGTTCCATCTTGAAGTGGATGGTCACCTCATCACCTTTCTTCCACTTGCGGGTGATGTTGTAATAGCCGTCGGGAGTAAAGTAGCCTCTTGTGTTACCATCCAACGAGACTTGTTCGTACAGCGCTTTTATAGTTTCTGCATTCTTGACAAACGTTGTTCCCATGTGCCCCTCCTTGGCATTCTCAAATTCAATGCTGTACTCCAGTCGCCCCTCTTCGGTGTAGGCATACAGGTCACTGGGCACAGGAGTGCTGTCTACCCATCCGGGGATACGAACCTTGAGCGTAAACTCTCCGCACCGGTTTTTGTCCACCTTGATGCGGATTTCGCCATCATAGGGGTACCCTGTCATCTGTGTCAGTGCCACCTCCTTGCCATCCACCTGAAGTGTCGATGAGTTGCTGAGGAAGAGGTTTACGTATACCGAACGGTCTTTAACTGCATAGACATAGCCTGGCAGTGAGGGTATGAAACGGCAGAGATTGCTTGGACAGCATGCACATCCAAACCAGGGCTGTCGCTCGTGCTGTCCTCTTGACTCCAGTGGGTTGGGGTAGAAGAACTTTCCTCCGTCGAGGCTCATGCCGCTGATGAGCCCATTGTATAGCGAACGCTCCAATACGTCGTAGTATTTGGACTCTCCGTGAAGGAGGAACAGACGGTGGTTCACATAGACGTTGCCGATGGCTGCACAAGTCTCGCAGTAGGCGCTCATATTGGGTAGATAGTAGTTGGGACCGAAGGCTTCGCCATGGTTCGTGGCTCCTATGCCGCCTGTAATGTAAAGCTTCTTGCTGACGATATTGTTCCAGATGGCATCGATGGCCTTGATGTAAGCCGAGTCGCCGGTGAGCGCTGCCACATCGGCCATTCCAGCATACATATAGGCTGCTCGTACGGCATGGCCCACGGCCTCGTCTTGTTCCACTACGGGCTTGTGGCTCTGTGAATACTCCGTCTTGAATGAGGTCTTGCCGCGATAGTCGAGGAAGAACTTTGCCTGGTCGAGGTACCTGCGGTCGCCCGTCACTATATACAGGCGGCATAGTGCCATCTCTGCAATCTGGTGTCCAGGCACTACGCACGCTTGTCCAGGCCTGTCGCCCACCTCACGGATGACACAGTCGGCATAGCGTATGGCAATGTCGAGGAAAGTGCGCTCGCCCGTAGCCTGATAATGTGCCACAGCGCTCTCCACCATATGCCCGAGGTTGTAGAACTCGTGGCTGAGGTCCTCCACCTTGCTCCAACGTGTGGGGCCAGCCCAGTGGTGCGGCTCTTCGGGGTTCTGCGTGCGGGCCGTGTAGAGGTATCCGTCGGGCTCCTGTGCCGATGCTATCACCTTCAGCACACTGTCGATGTAGAGCTTCAGCTCCTCATCGGGGTAGGTCTGCAGGATGTAGCTGGCTCCCTCGATAGTCTTGTAGGGGTCAGTATCATCGAACGAGAACCCTCGCCCGTGCACCTTGAACACTTTCGTCGAGTCCTTCATGTGCTCTGCTGCATTGGAGAAGTTGGTATAGCGCCCTTCGCTCTCACACTTGCTGAAGGCAAGGGGTATGGTCACTTTACGGCTGGCTTCGAGGCGCTGCCCCCAGAAGCTGTTACTCTCAACCCTTACCGAGGTGAAGGGGACGGGTGTGATGGGGTAGCCATCGGTGTTTTGGCCAAAACAAACACTTGCCGGCAGGATGGCGGCAAGTGTGAGTGTAAGCAAATGTTTCTTCATCAGATTACGTTTGATGTGTTCTTAATGTAGCGGCATGTGTCTTATTCCATGACAATCTTGAACAGGAAGCTCTCGGCAAGCGGTATGTTGGCTGTCGATGGGTAGCGTCCGTTGACAATCCAGTAGTTGTTGCCTCCATTGCCTGCGTTGCGGATGGAGAACAGACCTCCCTTTTCCTGCAGTATGTAGGTGTTCCAGAGGGGATTGTATGCGTTGGTGCCGAAGTTGCAGATTTCGTTCACGTAGCGGCCGTCGGCAGCGCTGATGAGGTTGAAGCGTCCCGTCTCCTCCACGAGGTTGAGGTGCCACAGCTGGCTGCTGTCCTCCCTTCGCTCCATAAACTCGGGTGTGCCTCCCACGCCGTTCACTGTGGTGTTGGTGAGGTAGCGTCCCTCGGCGTCGGCGATGCGCACGGCTGCACCGGGCTCGAAGGTGGGGCACTCGGTGGCTCCACTGCCCACGGGGATGAACTCGAAGATGAAGTGTTCGTAGCGGATGTTCTTCTCTGCCGTGGGCTTGATGCGCTCCTCATCGGTACTCCACATGAGGCCGCCGGCATTGCCTGCCCTCTGGATGGCATACTTGCCATTCAAGCGGTAGATATTGAATGAGTGCCATGCGGGGTCGTAGGGGTTGAGGCTTTTGTCGCTCCAGAAGTTGCCCATCTCGTTGATGTAGCGGCCGTCCTGTGCGTTGGTGATTTTGTAGCGCTCGGTGGTGGGGTCGATGGCGATGTTCCACTCCTGACGCTGCGGGTTGATGACATCCTCCTCGGCCTGGAATACGGGGTAGTCGCCTGTGCGGTCGGGGTTGGCATTCACGTCGGTGAGCCAGCGTCCGTTCACCTTTATATAATAGCGTCCCTCCTCGATGAGGTCGGCAGGGAATATCTCCTTGCGGTAGGTGTGCTTGCTCTTGTATTCGCGGATGAGGTTCTTGGTGTTGGCCTTGATGAAGGGGCCTACCACCTCATTGGCTACGGTGGGGTTGGGCTTCTTGATGGAGCCTTCGAAGTTGCGCGAGAGGATGGCCTTCTGTGCTTGCTCCAGCTGTAGCATCTTTTCGTAGGTGGCAATGAAGCTCCTTTCATTGCCATCGTTGAGCAGTGTATGGAGCAGCATTGTCAGCTGGCCGCGCTGGCCGATGAGCTTCATCACCTCTAACCAGGGCTTTATCTCGGCTATCATCTCGGGCTCTTCGGTTGAGGCCAACAGCTCGTCGGCGGCAGTCACCATGGCGGTGAACTCCTGTGTCATGGCCTCTACGGCTGCTGCATCGTAGCCATCGGCCATGGCGGCGTTGAATGCCTCGACGGCCTGCTTGAAGGCTTTCGACTCGTCCTTGCGGCGCAGACCGTGGCCTGTGGGGCCGAGGTCGATATTGTGCTGGCAGAATAGGCGGAAGGCATCCACATGATCGGGCATCAGCTCCGTCAGTGCACGCTCCCAAGAGGCTACAGAGGAGTAGGCATCCATGTTCCAGGTGTAGTCGGCAATGCTGTAGAGCGATACTTTTGATGCCTCGGCATACTCCATGGGGTTTGACACGAAGCCGCTCAGCTGTGGCGCTATGTCGAGGTCGTTGCCGTAGGTGGGACCCATCAGCATGTGGTCGATGCAGAAGTCGTTCACGGGGTAGTTGAGCCAGATGTAGGCGTTGCGCCGTATCTGTGCGTTGATCCAGTCCATGTCGGTCTTGTTGATCATGTCCACCACGGTAGCGCCTGTCCACATGATGCGGATATCCTTGTCCATCGTGGTGCCCAGGTCAGAGAGGTACGAACCGCCCGACCAGCTCTTGTTGTACTGTGTGGGGCAGAGGATGAGGGGGGCCACGTCGGGGTGCTTGTGCACAAACTCGCGGTTCAGCGCGTTCATATACTCGGCCTGCTTGGTACCCTTCGACTGCTCGGCACCGAAGATGTCGTCGAAGAAGATGGCAAAGGCACGTACACCGAGGGCATACATCCACTCCAGCTTCTGTACCGAACTCTTCAGGTCGGCCTCGTTCCACTGGATATCGCCACCCGGGTGCATGGCCCATACGAAGTCCACCTTGTTCTGTGCCGCCGCCTTGGCCAGTTCGCTGATGCGCTGTGCCTCGTCGGCAGGGTAGGCCTCACGCCACTGGTTGCGGTGGTAGGGGTCGTCCTTGGGACCATAGATATATACGTTCATCTTGTTGCGTCCGTAGAAGTCAAACTGGCGCAGGCGGTCCTTGTGGCTCCAGGGGTTTCCGTAGAAACCCTCCACCACGCCGCGCTCCAGCACGTCGGGCCAGTCCTTCACCTCGGCGGTCATCACCTCGGGCTGCGAAGCCATCTGCAGGAAGGTCTGCACACCGTAGTAGGTGCCAGCCTCGTCGTTACCGGCAATTACCACCTGCTTCTTACCTATATGAATATAGTAGCCCTCCACCTTGTCGGGAATCTGCTTGTCGTATGCCTTCACGGCCTTGTCGCCGCGCTCGCCGATGATCACCTTGATGCCCTTGCTCTCCTCGGCAAAGTGGTTGCGCAGCAGCGCTACGGCATCGGCGTCGGCCTCATCGGCTCCTTTGATGACGATGCTCTTGGGTTGGTCAAATGCCTTGTCGCCCCACACCAAGCGTTGTGGTACTGGCGATACGTTTACTGTTTGTGCTGTAGCAGCGCCTATGGCGAGTGTGGCTATCCATAGTGCGAGAGTTCTGTTCTTTCTCATGCGATAAAATGGTATTTGATTATGATTATATTTCTTGTTGCTGTTCCCTGTATGCCGATGGTGTAGTTTCGTAGTAGCCCTTGAACACACGGCTGAAGTATTGTGCATCGGGTATGCCTACCTGTTCCCCGATTTCGGCCACAGTGTGCTCTGTCGATAGTAGCAGTTGGGCAGCCCGCTCCATGCGGCATTTGCGCAGGTAATCGTTGGGCGACATGCCCATCAGCTCGCGCACCTTGCGATAGAAGTTGGTGCGTCCCATACCAAATTGTGCAGCTATGATGTCGATATTGAGGTTGGGGTTGCGCATGCGGGTGGTGACGATACGTTCCAGCTTGCGGCAGAAACGCTCGTCCTCCTTGCTCATGACCTTTTGTTCGGCCATGTCGTTAGGGGCGGTTGGTTGATCCGTGCCCTCGGCTGGTGCGCTCGTCTCTGCTGGATCCTGCGTGGTTGACTGCTCCGTTGCTACTGTAGCCGCTACCTCGGCGGGGCATTCAGTCATGTCCTCTGCCACGAGTTTACAAGGCTCCTTCTCGGCTATCGTTGCCAGTTTATCGGTAGGGGATACGGCGGCTTCGGCTTCATTTTGCTGCTGCTCCAGACGGTCGTTCTCTTCGAACCACGCAGCAAACAGGTCGTTGGGAATTGCCGGACGGCGCTCGTTAATACCCTGCTTGCGGGGAATCTCCTCCTTGCGGACTTCGGATATAGACTCTTCTACAGGCTCTTCTATCGCTTCTTCTATTGGCTCTTCTGTAGTTTCTGATTCTTCGGGTTTGTAGGTTTCAGCGTCTTCTGAAGTTTCAGCGTCTTCATTGTCTTCTGAATCTATAGGACTTTCAGAATCCTCAGATTCCTCAAGGTCCTCTTTCGCTTCGGTGTCCTCGGGGGGGGCAGCGTCCTTCGGGTCTTTAGGGCTCACGACATCTTCGGCTACCTCGTTTTCTTCAGGGGCTTCTTCTTTGTCGTTACTCTCCTCTATAATGATTTTCTCTTCGGTGATGTCCTCCTCTTTTGGGATGTCTTCCTCCTTGGTGTTTTCTTCCTCGATAGGAGGTTCGGGAGTGGGGTGTGCTTCGGGGAATGCGGGCTTGTCTGCAGTGTGCAGCATTCGCGATAGGTTGGCCTCTTCGTAGCGCATCATCCGTATGGTGTCGCGCAGCTCTTCAATCTCCTTCTTCAAGCCTGCCACCTCGCGGTATTTGATGATGAAGAGCAGGACGGCAACTAAGGTTACAGCAATCAGCAGACCTCCGCCAACGATCCACGATGCGGGAAGTGAGCTCGCCAAAAATAAATTATAATGGGCCATCAGCAATGGGTAGTGCATAATTCACAATTCAATAGTCAGAGCTTATTCCACCTTCTCGCCATTCACCTTTACGTTCTTCAACGTAAAGTTCTCTACATAGTTCTTATGTATCTCGGGCTTGTCAGATGCCGTCACGTCGATACTCTCGAAGGTGAAGTCCTTGAGGCTGTACTGGTCGATGGCGCTCTTCACATCAAACACCACCTTGCAGTCAATCTTGATGTCGCGCAGTGTCACGTTCGATGAGTGGGAGTCGGGCACGTCTTCTCGGCCCTTGAGGTCGAAGAACTGTGTCCAGGGCTTCACGAAGAGCATGCTCTTCACATTGCCTCTGATGCCCTCCACGGTGATATACTCGTAGTTCTGCTCGGTGTCGGGACGCATCTTGAGCCATAGCATGCGGGTGGCATCCTTCACGTTGCAGTTGCGCAGTACGATGTTGTGGTTGTGCAGCGATTCGCTACCGCAGGTGAGCATGCTGTGGCAGAATCCGTAGGTGCAGTCCTCGATGAGGATGTTGCGGTTGGGACCGTTGTTCACCTTGTCCTGATGTGCCCATGGCCCCTTACCGCCCTTGAGTGCAATGGCATCGTCGTTTACCGAGAAGTAGCACCCCTTGACATGCACGTCGGTGCATACGTCGATGTCGATGGCATCGCTGCTGGGTGCCTTCACGGGGGCTCCTGGTGCGAATATATGGAGGTCGATGAGCTTCACGCGGTTACACTGGTAGATGTGTGTGGTCCAGAAGGGTGAGTTGATGAGGCGCACGCCTTCGAGATGTACGTCGTCGCTGCTTTGTATGAACACCAGACGGGGACGCATCTCTTCGAGGTTGGTGCACTGGCGGTTATACTGGCGGCGGATCCAGAACTGTTTCCAGTAGCGCAGGCCATTGCCGTTGATCGTGCCCTTGCCGGTAAGACGGAAGCCGTCGCAATCAATGGCGTTGACGAGTGCGGCAAAGTACTTGAGGTTCTGTCCTTCCATACGAGTATCAATCAGCTGGAAGTCGCCGATAAAGTCGCTTCCCTTGAGCACGGCTCCGGGGTTAAGGTGGAGGTGTGTGCCCGGCTTGAAGAAGAGCGAGCCGCTGAGGAAGGTTCCCTCGGGGATGACGATGGTGCCACCACCGTTGGCTGCGGCCTTGTCGATGACTGCCTGTATCTGCTCGGTCTGCAGCAAGGTACTGTCGCGCACCACTCCGTGCTCGGTGATGTCGTAGAGTGAAGCGGGCTTCACCTTCTTGGTGTGTTTGAACCATTCGGACATCGCCGTGCCGTCGGGCCATACGTCCTTGGCGCTCATAGTGGGACAACTGGCCAGTAGGGCCGTCATCAGGAACAGGTGCTTAAGTGTTTTCTTTATCATATTGCTTTGTCTTTTTGTATTTCTCTGTGAATTGATAAGTGAGGTCGGGTTAGGTGTGGCATGCTGAAAATCAACGATTTTATAGGAAATTCAGCAGGCGCTCTCCTCTATCATCCTTTTGTGTCGCAAATATATAAAAATATCCTGTCATGGGCAAATATTCCATGGAAAATTGTACGTTGTTATTGGACTGGGTGGGGACAAAGGGCGTTACGGCGTTACGTTAGAGTTAATATGCGCACTGCCACGGCAGGCGAAATAATGTTCATGTATAAAATCCCTTGTTTTTGAAAAATAAGCCCTATAATTATATGTGGCTGCTAAGTAGCACTCCTTGTGAAGTAAAGGTAATGCTGCTAAAGCACACTCCTCTGGGAGGGCTAAAGCAAACTGTAAGCAGCACTCCTCGGGGAACCTAAAGGTTCCTTCGTCGCAAGCAATGCTAATGCTCCGCGCTGCCGTCGCAACCGACGCTCTTTCGCATCGGCGGCATGAGCACACACTGCGCGGTAACTGTTACGTAACGCCCCAACTACTTGCGCCCGCGCATAATGCGCGTATTCATCGTCTCAGCAAGTTAGAGGGTCTGGGGAGCTTCGGTGATAAATCCCGCTCGCAGGTTCGTGGCTTTTTTCTTATAGGTCTGTCGGTTGCCGCCCGTAGGTGCGAGCAAAGTCGGAAAAATGATCTTCGCCTATGTCCTGCAGTGAATGCCGTAAATACGGTTTTTTACAAAATAATGGAAAAAGATGACATTTCATTAGCATGGACGGGATTTTCTCTCTACTTTTGTAACCCATTTCCAGTTTTTTGGAACAACCCTATTAGTAACAACAAAAGAAGTAAAGATATGAAACACGCACTTAGAAGCGCTACCAGCACCGAGGGTCGCCGCATGTCGGGCGCCCGTGCCCTGTGGATTGCCAACGGCATGAAGCGCGAGATGATGGGCAAGCCTATTATTGCCATTACCAACTCATTTACCCAGTTTGTGCCGGGCCACACGCACCTACATGAGATAGGCCAGATCGTGAAACGCGAAATCGAGGCGCTGGGCTGCTATGCCGCTGAGTTTAACACCATAGCTATCGACGACGGCATCGCCATGGGCCACGACGGCATGCTCTACTCACTGCCGTCACGCGACATCATTGCCGACAGTGTGGAGTATATGTGCAATGCCCACAAGGCCGACGCACTGGTGTGTATCAGCAACTGTGACAAGATTACGCCCGGTATGCTCATGGCGTCGATGCGCCTCAATATCCCCACGGTATTTGTGTCGGGCGGACCTATGGAGGCAGGCGAGCTCCGTGGCGCACACCTCGACCTCATTGACACGATGATCAAGTCGGCCGACGAGACCGTCAGCGACGAAGAGGTGGAGGCCATCGAACGTACGGCATGTCCCGGATGCGGATGCTGCTCGGGCATGTTTACCGCCAACTCGATGAACTGCCTCAACGAGGCTATCGGCCTGGCCCTCCCAGGCAACGGCACCATCGTGGCTACGCACAAGAACCGCATACAGCTTTTCAAGGAGGCTGCCCGCCTCATTGTGGAGAATGCCTATAAGTATTACGAGCAGGGCGACGAGAGCGTGCTCCCCAAGAGCATCGCCACTCGCGAGGCCTTCCTCAATGCCATGACGCTTGACATTGCCATGGGTGGCTCTACCAATACCGTGCTCCATCTGCTCGCCGTAGCCCATGAGGCTGGGGTAGACTTCACGATGGACGATATCGACGCCCTCTCACGCCGCGTGCCCTGTATCTGCAAGGTGGCCCCCACTACGCAGAAGTATCATATCGAGGATGTGAACCGCGCTGGCGGTATCCTCGGCATCATGGGCGAACTGGCCAAGGGCAATCTGCTTCATACCGACCTGAAGCGTGTAGACGGACTCACCCTTGCCGAGGCTATTGCCAAATATGATATTACGCAAGATGAAAGTGGAAAGATGAAAGTGGAAAGTTGCAATAATACTGCAGAAAACTGTCATCTTTCATCTGTCAACTTTCAACTCGACGCGCAGCGCATCTACACCAGCGCCCCAGCCCGCAAGTTCAGCAATGTGATGGGCTCGCAGGAGTCCTATTATAAGGAACTCGATACCGACCGTGCCGAGGGCTGCATACGCGACCTTGCCCATGCCTACTCCAAGGATGGCGGCTTGGCCGTGCTCAAGGGCAACATCGCCCAGGATGGCTGCGTAGTGAAGACCGCAGGTGTGGACGAGAGCATTTGGAAATTCTCTGGCCCCGCCAAGGTGTACGACTCACAGGATGCAGCCGTAGAGGGTATCCTCGGGGGAGACATCGTGGCGGGCGACGTGGTAGTCATCACACACGAGGGTCCCAAGGGAGGCCCCGGCATGCAGGAGATGCTCTATCCTACCTCGTACATCAAGTCGAAGCATCTGGGCAAGGCCTGTGCCCTCATCACCGACGGCCGCTTCTCGGGCGGCACCTCGGGCCTCAGCATCGGGCACATCTCTCCCGAGGCAGCAGCAGGCGGCAACATCGGCAAGATTGTCACGGGCGATATCATCGACATCGACATCCCTAACCGCACCATCAACGTGCGCCTCAGCGATGAGGAGCTTGCAGCACGTCCCATGACACCTGTGACCCGCCAGCGCGAAGTGTCGAAAGCCCTCAAGGCATACGCCTCGCTCGTAAGTTCGGCCGACAAGGGAGCCATACGCCTGATCGAGTAGGGGAGGGATATGTGGATGTACATCCATTTTTTCAACAAAGATTGTTGCTTTTCATGATTTAATTCCTATCTTTGTACACCTCTTTCACTGTGGAGAGCCGTGTTGGCGGACAGTGATGGCAGGCAAATCTTTGAAAATAGGCAAAAAGAGTGAAAAAGATTTTTAGCAATATCGCGAAGATAGCTCTCCCACTGCTCATCGCAGGAGTGCTCCTCTTCTATATGTATCGTGACTTTGATTTCTCGGAGGCAAAGCGCATCTTCTTGCACGAGATGAATGTGTGGTGGTTGGTGGCCTCGCTCGTGCCCATCACGCTGAGTCATGTGATGCGTGGTCTGCGTTGGCTCATCACTCTTGAACCGCTGGGCTACAAGCCCAAGAAGGGCGATAGCATCGACTCCATCTTCATCGCCTACGCCTCCAATGTGGTGATACCGCGTGTGGGCGAGGTGTCGCGCTGCGCTGTGCTGAGCAAGTATGATGGGGTTCCCTTCAGCAAGGCACTGGGCACATTGGTGGCCGAGCGCCTGGTCGATATGTTGCTGGTGCTGCTCTTCGTGTGTGTGATGCTCCTCACGCAACTCGACGTATTTGTATCGCTCTTTGCGCAGACGGGTACCAATGAGGGTGCGCTCACAGCGCTCTTCACCAGCCCTAAGACCTATATTATAATTACTGTCGTCATCGCCGTGTGTGCGCTACTGTGGCTGGGGCTGAAGAAGACCAAGCTTTACGCCAAGATAAAGCAGATGGTGCGCGGCTTTATCGACGGACTGCTCTCGCTCAAAACCATGCACCGCAAAGGATTGTTCTTACTCTATACCATTGGTATATGGATAGGCTACTTCCTCGAGTTCTACCTCGCCTTCTTCTGCTTCCCCTTCACGGCAGAGCTGAGCGTGATGCAGGCGCTGGTGATCTTTGCTGCCATCAGCTTGGCAATCATTATACCTACTCCCAATGGCGCTGGCCCGTGGCACTTTGTGGTCATCTCCATGATGACGCTCTACGGCGTGTCGCAGACCGATGCCTCATCCTTTGCCCTTATCGTACACGCCTTCCAGACGCTGGGAGTGATGTGCCTCGGTGCCTATGGATGGGTGGCCTTGCAGGTGAGGAATAAGAAGAGGGTTGAGGGATGATGGTTGATGGATGATGGAGCGGCCTCCCCTAACTCCTCCCAAGGAGGGGGACTTCGGAGTCCGATGAGTAACAATAAGATGATGGATGATGGTTGAGAGTTTATAGTTAAATGAAACGAGAATACCGAGTACTCCGAGAAACCCGAGTACTCTGATATATAAAATTCTAAAAAAGAAAAAGAATCATGAGTACAATTGCAGAATTAGCTCCTCAGAGCGTGTGGAAACATTTTTATGAGTTGACACAGGTGCCCCGTCCATCGGGATACCTCGAACCCGTACAGCAGTTCCTGCTCGACTTCGGGCAGAAGATTGGCGTTGAGACCTTCAAGGACGACGCCGGCAACATCATCATGCGCAAGCCCGCCACACCGGGCCTCGAAGGCCGCAAGGGTATCGTGCTTCAGGCACACATGGATATGGTGCCCCAGAAGACTGCCGAGAGTACCCACGACTTTGAGAAAGACCCCATCGACTGCTACGTGGATGGCGACTGGGTACGCACACGTGGCACCACCCTCGGTGCCGACAACGGTATGGGCGTAGCCGCCATCATGGCTATCATGGAGGACGACACCTTGGAGCATGGCCCCATCGAAGGACTCATCACGGCCGATGAGGAGACCGGCATGTACGGCGCCTTTGGCCTGAAGCCAGGAACCGTACAGGGTAAGGTGCTGCTCAACCTCGACTCCGAGGCCGAGGGCGAGCTATATATCGGATGCGCTGGCGGTATCGACGTTACAGCTACCCTGCAATATATGGAGATAGAACCCGAAGAGGACTACAAGGCCGTACGCGTCACCCTCAAGGGTTTGCGTGGCGGACACTCGGGCCTCGAGATATGCGAGGGCCGCGGCAATGCCAACAAGCTGATGGGCCGCTTCGTGCGCGAGGCAGTGCTCGAGTGCGATGCCCAGCTTGCACAGTGGAAGGGCGGCAACATGCGCAACGCCATCCCCCGCGATGCTTATGTGGTGCTCACTCTGCCCGAAGATGCAGTGGAGGATCTGAACGACTTGGCTGCTCGTTGCGAGGCACTCTTCAATGAGGAGTTTGCCACCATCGAGAGTGGCATCACCCTCACCGTAGAGGAGGTTGCCATGCCCGAGAGTGAGACTCCCGAGGAGATTCGCGACAACCTCATCGACGCGATTCTTGCTTGCCAGAACGGTGTGATGCGCTATATCCCCACTATCCCCGATACCGTAGAGACATCAAGCAACCTTTCCATCATCGAGATTGGCGAGGGCAAGGCACAGTTTAGCCTCCTCGTGCGCAGTTCGTCAGAGAGCATGAAGATGTATCAGGCCATTTCGCTCGAGAGCTGCTTCTCCATGGCCGGCATGCGTGTCGAGTTCAGCGGCAGCTACAGCGGTTGGCAGCCCAATGTGAACTCTCATGTCCTGGCCGCCATGAAGGAGACCTACAAGGAACTCTTCGGCCGTGAGCCCGAGGTGAAGGTAATCCATGCAGGCCTCGAGTGCGGTATCATCGGTGCCGTAAACGAGGGAATGGATATGATCTCGTTCGGTCCCACACTGATGTCTCCTCACTCACCCGATGAGCGCGTGCTCATCCCCACCGTGCAGAAGTTCTACGATCTCATCCGCTACGTCATCAAGAAGGGTGTGGAGTAATCAGGTATAGGTACTCAAACAGAGGTTATGGATAGCTTTGAACAGCAGGTCATCAAGGAAAGAAACCGACTCTTCGAATGTGTGGAGCGTCGTTTCGATGACGAGGAGATTGCTCGTGTGCGTGACGCCTATGATTTGGCCGAAGAGGCTCACCGGCCGCAACGTCGCAAGAGCGGTGACCCCTATATTCTTCACCCGATAGCCGTAGCTATGATTGTAGCTAATGAGATTGGCCTTGGAGCCAATCCCATTTGTGCAGCATTGCTTCACGATGTGGTGGAGGATACCGATCATACAATCAAGGAAATACGTGATCGCTTTGGCGATGACGTGGCCACGCTCGTAAGCGTAGTGACCAAGCGTAAGTCCGAGAGCTATGAGACGTCGCTCCAGGTCGACAATTACAAGCAGATGTTGCAGTCGATACACTATGATATACGCGCCCTGCTGCTCAAACTTGCCGACCGCCTGCACAATATGCGTACTCTTAAGTCGATGCCCTCACACAAGCAACTCAAGATTGCTTCGGAGACAGACTATTTCTACGCTCCGCTGGCCAACCGCTTGGGATTGTATCGTATAAAGACAGAGTTGGAAAACCTCAGTTTCCGTTTCCGCCTTCCTCATGAGTATGAAGAGGTGCGCGGACAGATTGCCCGCTACGTGTCGGCCCATGCCGAGGCTGCCGAGGCTTGGATGTTGCCGATACGTTCGGCCTTGGGACATCGTGGCATCGTGGCTACCGTCACCTGCGAGCCACGATCGGCCTATTCCATTTGGGCGAAGATGCAGGAGGACTCCATATCGTTCAGCGAGGTGGAGCATATCCGTGTAGTACATATCGTATATGACAATTGGAAGCAGAAAGGGATGAACGAGAAGGAGATGGCATTGCTCGTCTACTCCATAGTGACCTCGCTCTATACCGAGAAGCCTGGCAGCATGAACAGCTACCTTGATGTGTCGAAAGACAACAACTATCGAAGCCTCCACTGCAAACTCATGGGCAACGAGGGACGATGGATGGAAGTACACATTGCCTCGTCGGAGATGAAGCGCATATCCAATATTGGATGTCTCGTGGAACGCGAACACGGAGTGGACAAATGGATAGCTAACTTCCGTAATGTGTTGCGTGACCTTGCCGAGCAGGGACGTGCTGGCGGCTTCATGGAAGATGTGCGCTCCACCTTCTACGAAGACGACATCTATGTGTTTACCCCAAAAGGCAAGATGGTCATCCTGCCTAAGGGGGCTACAGCTATCGATCTTGCCTTTGAAATACACAACAAGCTGGGCGAGCAGATGAAGTTTGCCGTCATCAATGACAAACTGTGCTCGGCCAAGACAGTACTGCATAAGGGTGATCGCGTGCGTATCGGTACGGATGAAGAACCCAGTATCGATAAATCGTGGCTCGACCACGTGGTTACCTATAAAGCACGTAATGGTGTACGCCGCTTCCTTAATCATCAGCCACCTAAGGTGAGCGACGAGTTTGTGTTATGCCCTGCCTGTAACCCCATGTCGGGCGACGAGGTGATTGGCTTTCGTCTGTCCGACGGAAAAATAGAGGTGCACAAGTGTCATTGCCGCAAGGCGATAGAGAAGGCAGCGCAGAAGGGCGACAGCATAGAACGTACGGTTGATCTTACGGAGTTCGAGCAGTTGGCATTTCCCGTGCGCTTTCATATACGATCGGTCAATAAAGATCAATTGCTCCTTGCCATTGTGTCGCTCATCTCGGAAGAGATGCACCTGAGCCTCGGGAACTTATATTCTACCATCAAGGATGACATCGTATCCACGGAGTTTGAGGTGTATGTGCACTCCCATAGCGAGATACAGCGCTTGAAAGAGGCCATCGGGGCACTGCCCAATGTATATGGTATGCGTACCTATTGAGTTGTACCCAAATACCCCACTCCCATAGCAGGCATATGTACATATCCCCTTTTGCAAGAGTAGGTAATGCCTATTGTGACTTCTACTCTATGGTAGCACCTTGCTCGCTTATTGAACAAGCATGGTGGTAAATACCACGCTTATTGCATGTGCAGGCCAAGTCTCACCTTCAGACCGGAAAGTTGGTGTGCGATGAGGAAAGGTTCCAGCACCTCACACCCGACAGCATCATGATTAGTGATGCCATCATGCGCGACCTCATTTACTAAGTGTTTTTTTCGGAATAATAATCGTTTTTTTCACCTTTTTATGCTAATTTTGAACCGTAAAGTTTTATTCACGACACGATGAACACTAAAAGAAATATGCTATGAAGAATTATTGGCTTTGGATGGCAGCACTGTGCGGAATATTGTTTGCAGCTTGCCAGAACACTAAAAAGGAAGCATCATCGGCCGAGCCTGAAGATACCGATACTATAATTGTTGATGCCGACCAGTATCTGCTGATGGAAACCAGTGAGGGTGACATTACCCTGAAACTCTATCGCGAAACCCCGCTCCACCGTCACAACTTCGTGAAACTAGCCAAACGGGGATACTATGACAACCAACAATTCTATCGTATACAGAACAACTTCACCGTGCAGGCTGGTGATCCCAAGTCGAAGGGAGCCACCCGTGAGACACCACTGGGTGAGAATGACCTCGATTATACCATCCCCGAGGAGATACAGCCCGATAAGTTTATTCATAAGCGCGGGGCATTGGCCATGGCCAGCTACTACAAGATGGAAAAATCATCGGGCGGACATTTCTATTTCGTCACCGGCTTCAAGTATTCTGACACCAAGCTGTTCAATGCCGAGGACGCCTACAACAAGCGGCTGCGTAAAGAGGTGTTCGACTCACTCACCAAACCCTACTCTCCCCAACTCAGAGAGTATGCCAAGGATACCAAGCGCAATATGGCTAAGATACGCGACATCAAGAAGGCTATCAGCGCCGAGACCGATAAGGTGATGGCTACACGCAAGCAGTTCCACTACACCCCTGAGCAGCGCAACCTCTACAAAACCCTTGGAGGCGCTGCCGACCTTGACGGATACTACACTGTATTCGGTGAGGTGATTGAGGGCATGGATGTAGTGACCAAGATTGAGAAACGCGCCGTAGACTCTAAGTTGCGTCCCATCGAACCTGCTATCATCAAGAGAGTGAGGGAGATAGAAAAGCCTCTATGATAAATCGCCACACCCTGCCTAACGGCTTACGCATCATACATCAACAGGATCCCACAACGCAGATGGTGGCTGTCAATGTGCTGTATCATGTGGGTGCATGTAACGAGGACCCCAACCACACGGGCTATGCCCATCTGATGGAGCATTTGATGTTTGAGGGATCTATTCATATCTCTGAGTTTGACACGCATGTGCAACTTGCTGGTGGGGAAAACAACGCATGGACCAACAACGACCTTACCAACTACTATATCACCCTGCCCAAGGGCAATGTGGAGACTGCCTTTTGGTTGGAGTCGGATCGCATGCAGGGACTCGCTCTCACGGAGCAAAGCGTCGAGGTTCAGAAGGGAGTGGTGATTGAAGAGTTCAAGCAGCGCCATCTCAATCGTCCGTATGGTGATGTACAGCACCTCGTACGTGCCATGGCCTATAAGGTACACCCTTACCGTTGGGCCACGATAGGCCTCTGCCCTGAACATATCGAACAGGCTACACTTACCGATGTGATGGACTTCTACCATGCCCACTACACTCCCGACAATGCTATCCTGTCCGTCGTGGGTAACATCGATTTCGATGAAGTGATGAGGCTGAGCGAAAAGTGGTTTGCTCCGATACGTAAGAGCAACGTTGTAAGTAGGGTAAAGATTCCTGTCGAGCCCCAGCAAGTTCGCATGCGTCGTAAGACGGTGCATCGCAATGCTCCGTCCGACATGCTGGTGATTGCCTTTCATATGGTTCATCGCAAGCATCCCGACTACCATGTGTACGATCTCATCACCGATCTCTTGGCGGCGGGGCAGTCGAGTCGCCTTATCCAGCACCTTGTACATCGCGACAAAATCTTCACCTCCGTGGATGCCTACATACAGGGAAGCCTCGATGCCGGTTTGCTCAATATCGTGGGACGATTGGCTAAGGGCATCACCTGTGAGATGGCCGAGAAGGCCGTATGGGCAGAGCTGCGAGCTCTGAAGTCAGAGCCGGTCCCTGAAGAGGAACTCTGCAAGGTACGTAATCGTTCAGAATCAGAGCGTACCTTCAACAACATCAACTACCTCAATCGCGCCATAAACCTCGCGCAGATGGAACTCGTAGGGCAAGACAGTGACTTAGCCGATGAACTGCGCCGTTACTGCTCTGTAACTGTAGGTGATGTTATGCATGTTGCTCGCAAGGTGTTCACGAAAAGAAACTGCTGTGTGCTATACTACAAGAGTCAATCGCTCTAGCATCCCCATCTTTAGGTCATAAACATAGGAACTGAAGACAAAGAGCTACTCAGTGCTTTTTTGGATAGTGTGTGCTAAAGAGCAATCACACTTCAGCTCTTTTGCAACCTAGTTGCACGAATGATGTTGTATCTTTGCATATCAATATATAGTATAAAACTAAAACACGATAGAAATGAACAGACGGATACAATTACTGGCTTACGTATGTGCGGCACTGATATTTGCGGCGTGCGGTGGCAAGCAAGGCAATCACGTTCACGAACATGCTCATGAGCATCATGCACATACGGAAGAGCATCATTCCCATGATGGGCATTCCCATGAGGAGCATGAGCATGCTCACGACCATGCGCATGAAAATCATAGTCATGAGGAGCATAATCACTCTCATGAGGGACATGCGCATGAAGCGCATGCACATGCCGAGGAGGCACATGGTCACGACCATGCCCATGGCGAGGGCATAGCTTTTACCAAGCAGCAGGCTGCGGCGGCCGGGCTCAAGGTGGAGACAGTTACAAAGGCTCCCTTTAGCGGAGTGATAAAGACTGCCGGACACATTCAGGCACCAAAAGGTAATGAGGCTGTCGTGGTGGCCACATCGGCTGGTGTGCTCTACTACACAGACCCCTCTATAGCCGAGGGCGTGGCAGTGGGTACGGGCAAGGCTTTGGCTGGCATATCGGCCAAGAAGTTGCAGGATGGTGACCCCTTACTCAAGGCCAAGCTGGCATACGAGACGGCATTGGCTGAATATGAGCGTGCTCAGCGCTTGGTTGACGACAAGATCGTGTCGGCCAAGGAGTTTGAACAGATACGTCTGCGCTACGAAACCGCCAAGACCACCTATGAGGGACAGGCACAGGGCATGACAGAGAAGGGCGCCTCGCTGACATCGCCCATCAGTGGATACCTGAAGCAACTGCTCGTGCCTAATGGTGCTTATGTAGAGGTAGGTCAGCCTGTAGCTGTGATTACGCAAACTCGCCGATTGCAGCTGAAGGCCGAGGTGAGCGAACGCGACTATGCCTTGCTCTCCAAGGTGAACGCAGCTAACTTCCGTCCGGCATATACCGACCGTCTGTACAAGACGGCAGACCTGAATGGTCGCCTCGTAGCCTACGGCAAGGTTGCTGCCGACGAGGCTTCTCACTATATTCCCGTGACCTTTGAGTTTGATAACGTAGGCGACATCATCGCTGGCTCGTATGCCGAGGTGTACCTGCTCACTTCGCCTGAGGAGGGCGTGATAGCCATTCCCATCAGTGCGCTCACTGAGGAGCAGGGACTATATTATATATATGTACAGCTGTGCGAGGAGGAGTATGAGAAGCGTGGCGTCACACTGGGCCGTCGCGATGGCGAGCGTGTGGAGATACTGCACGGGCTGCATGGTGGCGAGCGTGTAGTTACCCAAGGAGCCTATCAGGTGAAACTGGCTTCGGTAACTACGGCGATACCGCACGGACACAGTCATTAGAATTCTGAATCCTCAATTCTGAATTAAAGCTTCGCGATTGTTTTTTATTCCGGATGGTAATTCAGAATTCATAATTCAAAACTCAAAATTATTTATCGTGCTAAACAAAATTATACGTTTCTCTCTCAACAACCGCCTGCTCGTGCTCGTGCTGTCGGTGTTGCTGATGGTGGCAGGTGTGTACACCGCCACGACGATGGATGTGGATGTGTTCCCTGACCTCAATGCTCCTACGGTGACGGTAATGACCGAGGCTAAGGGTATGGCGCCCGAGGAGGTGGAGCGACTGGTGACGTTCCCCATTGAGACAGCCGTGAACGGTGCCACCGATGTGCGCCGTGTGCGCTCGTCGTCCACTACGGGATTCTCCATCGTATGGGTGGAGTTTGATTGGGGCACCGATATCTATCGGGCCCGTCAGATAGTGTCGGAAAAGATTGCAACCGTGATGGATGCACTGCCTCAGCATGTGGGTACGCCTACACTTGGTCCGCAGTCGTCAATCCTTGGTGAGGTGCTGTTTGTGGGGCTGACGGTTGATAGTCAACAGTCAACAGTCAACAGTCAACAGTCCCTCCCGGATATCCAGTCTTTAGACCGTAGACCGTTGTCCGTTGACCTTAAAACCTCGTTGCAAGACCTCCGCACCTTGGCCGACTGGACCATCCGTCCGCGCTTGCTCGCTACGGGCGGTGTGGCACAGGTAGCTGTGCTTGGCGGTGAGGTGAAGGAGTATCAGATACTGCTCAGCCCTGAGAAGATGATGCACTATGATGTGTCGTTGGGCGAGGTGATGGAGGTGGTATCGGGCATGAACCAGAATGCTACGGGTGGCACACTCTATGAGTATGGCAACGAATACATCATCCGCGGAATGCTCTCGACGAACGATGTGGATGAGATAGGCCGCACGGTAGTGAAGCGGGTAGGGGGGGCGCCTCTCTTGCTGAATCACATTGCCGAAGTAAAGATTGGCGACCTGCGTCCCAAGTTTGGTATGGCATCGCTGCGCACCGAGCCAGCGGTCATCCTCACCGTGACCAAGCAGCCCAACACAAGTACATTGGAGCTCACCAAGAAACTGGATGCTACGCTCGAAGACCTCAAGCGCGAGCTCCCTGCTGATGTGAAGGTTACTACCGACGTATACCGTCAGGAGCGCTTCATCAACAGCTCCATAGATAATGTGAAGAGCGCCCTCATCGAGGGAGCCATCTTTGTGGTCATCGTGCTTTTCATTTTCCTGATGAATGTGCGCACCACACTCATCTCGCTCGTCACCATACCGCTTGCTTTTGTGGCTGCCATCCTTACGCTCAACGCCTTCGGACTTACCATCAACACGATGAGTCTGGGCGGTTTGGCCATCGCCATCGGTTCACTCGTGGACGATGCCATCGTGGATGTGGAGAACGTGTATAAACGTCTGCGCGAAAATCGTGCCCTGCCCATCGAGCAGCGTCGTTCTGTGCTCATGGTCATTTACGATGCCTCCAGAGAGGTGCGCATGCCTATCCTCAACTCTACGCTCATTATCATCGCCAGCTTCGTACCCCTCTTCTTCCTGACGGGCATGGAGGGACGTATGTTGGCCCCGCTCGGCATAGCCTTCATCGTGGCGTTGTGTGCTTCTACCTTGGTGGCACTTACGCTCACTCCGGTGCTGTGCAGTTATCTATTGGGAAGAAAATCGGAGGACTCGGAGATCTCGGAGCACTCAGACAAAGAACCTCCCGTAACCCGTTGGCTCAAGAACGGATACACCCGTCTTCTCTCGTGGACTCTCCGTCATCGCTGGCCCGTATTGGGAAGCACTGCAGCGCTGCTCGTCGTTGCGTTGGTGGCTTTCTTCGGATTGGGACGTTCGTTTCTGCCTCCCTTCAATGAGGGCTCGTTTACTATCAATGTGGCCACACTGCCGGGTATCTCGTTGGAAGAGTCCGACAAGATTGGTCGCCGTGCCGAAGAGCTGTTGCTCACCATTCCAGAGATACAGACCGTAGGCCGTAAGACCGGACGTGCCGAGCTGGATGAGCACGCCTTGGGTGTAAACGTATCGGAGATAGAGGCTCCCTTCGAGTTGGCCGACCGCTCTAAAGACGAACTCATCGCAGAGGTGCGCGAGAAGTTGGGCACGCTGCCCGGTGTGAACGTGGAGGTGGGTGCGCCCATCAGTCACCGCATCGACGCCATGCTCTCGGGTACTCGTGCCAGCATTGCCGTGAAGATATTCGGTACCGACCTCAATGAGATGTATCGCATAGGAAACCGTGTGAAGGCGGCCGTTGAGGGGGTAGAGGGCATTGCCGACCTCAACGTGGAGCAGCAGGTGGAGCGCCCGCAGCTGAAGATTGTGCCCAAGCGCGATGTGATGGCCAAGTATGGAGTCACCATGCCTGAGTTTGCCGATATGGTGAGCGTGTTGCTTGCCGGCGAGCCCGTGTCGCAGGTCTACGAAGGTCGTCGCGTGTTTAATCTTACCCTCAAGGTGGGTGACGACAGTCGCGCCACCGCCGAGGATATACGTCGCTTGATTGTAGATGCCGGTGACACGAAGGTGCCGCTGGGGCAGATTGCCGATGTGGTGTCGTCGGTAGGTCCCAACACTATCAACCGCGAGAACGTGGAGCGCAAGGTGGTGGTGTCGGCCAACGTGGCTGGGCGCGACCTCCGTGGTGTGGTCACCGATATGCGCCGCATCATCGAGGAGCAGATAGAGCTGCCCGAGGATTATCACATACAGTATGGCGGACAGTTTGAGAATGAGGAGAACGCCTCGCGAACCATCCTCATCGCTTCGTTGTTTGCCATTATGGTGATATTTATGCTTCTCTACAATCAGTTCCGCAGCCTCGTGCAGTCGGCCGTCATCCTGGTCAATCTGCCGCTTGCCCTTATTGGCGGTGTGCTGATGCTGTGGTTTACGGGTGGAGAGCTTAGTATCCCGGCACTCATCGGATTCATCTCGCTCTTCGGCATTGCCACACGTAACGGTATGCTGCTCATCGAGCGATACAACGACCTGCGTGCCGAGGGCTACTCGGTGGTAGAGAGTGTGTTGCGCGGTTCGGCCGACCGTCTCAACCCCATCTTGATGACGGCACTCACCACTGCCCTTGCACTTATACCCTTGGCCATTGGTGGTGACCTACCGGGCAACGAGATACAGAGTCCCATGGCCAAGGTAATCCTCGGTGGACTCGCCACGTCGACCCTCCTCAACGGATTTATCGTGCCGATTATGTATATATTGGTATCAAAGAAAAATACTCTAAAGAGACAATATTACTTGTCATTCTGAGCAGAGCGAAGAATCTCGTATAATCGATGACAGAGTACCAACGCGAGATCCTTCGCTACGCTCAGGATGACAAGACAGAAGGTTATACAATATGAAGCAATACAGATTCATCGTCGCCCTTGTGGCAATAAACACAGCATTGATTGTCAATAGTCAGGATCATAATTATGCTGCTGCGTCACGGAATTATGATGCTGCGCATCAAGATTCCTTGCTGGCTCGGCAGAGTCCAAACTCGTTTGACTCTGCTCTCGCTGCGCCACGGAATTGTCAATTGTCAATTGTCAATTGTCAATTGAATGCTCTTCTCGACTCCATCGACCACAACAATACCACCCTCATAGCCCTGCGCAAGGAGGCCGAGGCTCGCAAGCTGGAGAACCGTACCGATATCACCCTTGCCGACCCCGAGGTTGGCCTCAAACGTATGTGGGAGGGTGCCGAGCAGACGGGTAACTTGACGGAGTTTACCGTGGGCCAATCCTTTGACCTGCCTACCGTGTTGGGCAAGCGCAAGGGGGTAGCGGTGCAGAAGAATCAGCTCGTCGACGAGGAGTATCGTGCACAGCGCATGGGCATACTGCTCGAGGCCGAGTTGGTGTGTATCGACATCACCTATTGCAATGCCCTTGCTGCCGAGCTCGACCGCCGCTTGGGGCATGCCCGCCGTGTAGTGGAGGTAGAGAAGCGCCGCCTCGACAGTGGCGACACCGATGTGCTCTCCTATAATAATGTGGTGCTCAGCCTCTCGGCACTCGAAGCCGAGAAGGCACGTGTGGAGATGGAGCGTGGAGTGCTGATGACACGCTTGGCCCATCTGAACGGTGGCCGCCCCTTGGGCTTCGATGCACAGGAGTATGCTCCAGCGACGTTGACAGACGACTTCGAGTCGTGGTATCAGGAGGCACTGCAGCGCAGCCCCGATATGGCCTTGGCACGCGAGGAACGTGAGGTGCGCCGTAGCGAACTGTCCTTGTCCAAGACGATGCACTTGCCCACACTATCAGCTACCTATATAAATGAGCGTCACCGCACAGGCGAGCGCTCACAGGGCTTTACCGTAGGCATGAATCTTCCCCTCTGGGCCAACAAGAACCGTGTGCGCTCGGCACGCACGGCACTCAGTGCAGCCGAAGCCCGTGAGGCCGATGCCGAGTTGCAACTGCGTAGCCAACTGTTGGAGGGGTATGAGCGCGTGCGAGGACTGCAGCATACAGCCGACCTCTATCGCCGTGCACTCGCCGAGGCCAACAACAGCGAGATGCTGGCTCGCGCCATGGACGAGGGCTTCATCTCCGTGCTCGAGTATCTGCAGGGCATAGAGCTCTACTACGACTACCTCGACCGTAGCCTTAATGCCGACCGCGACTACCGTCGCGCTCTTGCCAAGCTGGAGGCTTGGAGACTGTAGTTCGTGGCATTGCTGTATTATCCTCCACTGTTCTATCCTTGACGTAAGGATGTTACGAAACGAAATGCCGATGTGTCGCCCATCGCAGGTATCATTATCAGTATTAGATACTTGATGGCGACACATCTTCGTATCTACAGGTGAGCAAAGTTCATAAATCGGTTGGCACTGACAAAGGGGAAGTTCTAAAGACACAAATAATCAATGATTAGTCACAAAGAATACCACAAAAACTTATACAGCGTTTCCCCTGTTTATCAACAGGGAAAACTGTTTGCTGGCGAGAATATGCGTGGATTGTCGCCTACATCCGCGCAGATGGCGGCGAGCATATGCGCGAATGGTCGCCAACAAACACATGCGACGCAGGTTAAAAACAGGGAAAAGATAGATTTTGTAAATCCGTGAAAGGCCAATAAATCAGTGATGTAAGAGAATTATTTGTGCAATCCGTGTCATTCGTGGGCGATAGAAATTGATTCGCAGCAATCATGTACTATCTGTGTTTATCCAAGAATGCCATTATTAAACTGTGTTTATGATGGCTTGCTTGCTCGGCAATGATTAAGGCTTATCATTGCTCTTGCTACGCTACGCCATTGCCAAGGGGTAAACGCAAATCATTATATAGGCTCACAGGCTGATAATCAGCGACAATTATCGCAAAACAGGCGTTTTTGCCAAGGGGGGGGGGCCAAGGGGGCGTGGCCGTGGCGATACAGGCTCCCACTGCCGTCACTACTGCACTTTTCCTCTCAAGATAATGGCACACTCACCTTTTTTTACTTACTTTGCAATTACAATCAGTAAAACCCCGAAACACGATGAAATCCATCTTGAATATCCTCCTCACCGCTGTCAGAGTTGCACTCATCGCAGTAGCCTCTACCACCATATCAGCACAAGTCATCGTATCAGTAGATGAGATCAATATTAAGTGTCCCGTGGGCACTTCCCCACGCCTACCCTACCAATTACTCGCGACCTATAGCGATGGCACAAAGGCCTATCGGCAAGTGAAATGGAGCAATGCAGAAAGGCACACGGAGGAAGAGCAAGCCGACAACCAGCGATACCCTGCAGGAAAATGCTATACCGTAGAAGGCTTCATCACAGGAGACGACACCACAGCAGAGGGCTACCCCGTCACAGCAAACGTCAAAGTAGTTGCTGCATGGTATAGCACCCCGTCAAGAACTCCCATAGCGGAGCCCATACCGCTCGACAAGGTTACAATCATAGGGAACAACAGGCTGACATCGAACCGCGACCTGGCCATCAAGGAGATACTGTCGTGGGATGTGACCCAATACCTGTATAACTACCGCGACACCTATGGGCTATCTACCGAAGGATATGCACAGCCCATCGGATGGGAGTCGCCCACCACAAAGCTCAAGGGACACGGAGCCGGGCACTACATGTCGGCCCTGGCCTTTGCATTCGCAAGTGCTACGCACCAGCAGCAGAAGGACAGCCTGCGCAGCAGGATGAAGCGTATGGTAGACGAACTGCGCCGATGTCAGGAGCGCACCATCATATGGAACGACTCGCTGGGGCGCTATTGGGAGGCACGCGACTTTGCACCCGAAAGTGAGCTGCATGAGATGCTGGGCACCTGGGAGGCCTTTGAGGAGCACAAGACTCAATGGCAAACCTACGGATACGGATACCTCAACGCCATACCCGCCCATCACCCCGTACTCATTGAGGCATACCGAGGATACAACAACGACGCTTGGGTGTGGGCACCCTACTACTCCATACACAAGCAACTGGCAGGTCTCATCGACATAGCCACCTACGTCGACGACAGACAGATAGCCAACAAGGCATTGATTATCGCCAAAGACATGGGCCTATGGATATGGAACCGACTGCATTACCGCACCTACGTCAAGAGTGACGGCACGGCCGAGGAGCGAAGGAGCACACCAGGCAATCGACATGAGATGTGGAACATGTATATCGCCGGAGAGGATGGCGGCACAGGAGAGTCGCTGGCACGACTGTCCGAAATGGTCAGTGACCCCGTAGAAAAAGAGCGTCTGCTCGAAGCATCCAACTATTTCGATTCACCGGCATTCTACGAACCGCTCGCACGGAATATCGATGACATACGCACACGCCATGCCAACCAGCACATACCCAAAATCACAAGCGCACTGCGCAGTTTCCGCTGCCATGGCAATCCCTATTACTACCACATCGCCGAGAACTTCTGGACCATGTTGCAAGGACGATACACCTATGCCACTGGAGGAGTGGGCAATGCAGAGATGTTCGGGCAACCCTACAAGCAAATAGCCTGCATGAACACCAATAGCCACAAGGACCCGCAAGGGAACATATCACCAAACCCTACACTCAACGAGACATGCTGCGCCTATAATCTCGCCAAACTGACAAAAGACCTCAACACCTATGCCCCCGACGATGCACGATACATGGACTACTACGAGCGCGTACTATATAATCAAATCATAGGGTCGCTCCATCCCGAACATTACATGACCACCTATCACTATGCGGTAGGGCTCAACGCATCGAAACCCTGGGGCAACCGTTCACCTCAGGAGTCATGCTGCGGCGGCACTGGAGCCGAGAATCATGTCAAGTATCAGGAGGCAGCCTACTTCACCTCGAAGGACTGCCTATGGGTAGGACTCTACATCCCTTCCATAGCACAATGGGAAGAGCAGGGAGTGGTCATAAAGCAGGAGTGTGCATGGCCAGCCGAGCACTCGACCATCAGCATTGCTGAGGGGAAAGGACGATTTGCCATGAAGCTCCGCATACCCTACTGGGCAACCGAAGGCGTAAGGGTGACGCTCAATGGAAAGCTTGTGGCAGTGTCGGTTTCTGAGAAGGAATCATATACAGCGATGAACGAAGTTCTCCCCAAAAAAGGGGAGCTAGAAGGGGCATTCCCCTGCACGTATGTCACCATTGCAAAACGCAAATGGAAGAGGGGAGATACGGTAGAAATACACCTGCCCTACACCAAACACATCAACTATGGTCCCGACCGCATGGATACCGCCATAGCAGCACCGGCAGGAGACACCATAGCCTATGCCCCCATGTGGGCGGGAACCCTGATGTACGGGCCTCTGGCCATGGGAACCACAGGCATTGAGTCCTGGGACGATGCCGAGATAACTATCGAACAGGATCTAAGCAATGTCATCCCCAACCGCCCTCAAACACGGGAAGGCACACATGGGAATCGCTATACACTCACCATAGGAGAGCGAACATTTGTTCCAGACTATATGCTTGACAAAAACCATACCCACTACCTGCGCATCGGCTCCAAATGATGAATAATAGGCAGATACCGTCGCCGAAAGAAAAGATTTTCGTATATTTGCAATCACACACCGACCAACAACTTAAACAACATACTCGACATGAAAAGACTACTATCCGTACTCGTGACCTTGACGGTCCTCGCGCTGCAAAGCAGCAGGGCACAGGAGCGTTTCCAAGGATTCCCCATCACCGAGGAGGGTGCCTGGTGCTGGTTTGCCGACCCACGCGCCATACACTACACCAGTGACGACGGCAGCATCAACGCCTCGTACATAGGCTACATCGACGTACATGGTAATGTGAAGGCCATGCAGATGGACTACAACACAGGACGCCGCACCGAAGTGCTGGTGCGCTCGTACTTCCAGCCCGATGACCACAACAACCCCACCTTCCTCGTACTGCCCGACGAGCGCGTGCTCATCATCTACTCGCGCCATACCGACGAAGCAGCCTTCTACTACCGTGTGTCGAAACACCCGGGCGACATCAGCATGCTGGGCGAGGAGAAGCGCATCGCCACCAATCACAACACGACATACCCGTCGCCCTTCCTGATGAGCGACGACCCCGAGCACTTCTACCTCTGCTGGCGCGGACTCGGCTGGCACCCGACCATAGCACGCCTCACCCTACCCGACGAGAACGACAACGTGGAGATAGCATGGGGTCCCTACCAGATGGTGCAGTCGACCGGAGCACGCCCCTATGCCAAGTACTACAGCAACGGGAAGGACAAGCTCTACATGACCTACACCACCGGGCACCCCGACAACGAATGGCCCAACTGGGTATACTTCAACGTTATCAACCTGAATGCAACGACAACTGACGGCAAGGTAAATATCGACCCTAAGCTGGAGGATATCATGGGTAACCCACTCTCGACCATTGCCGAAGGTAAGTTCGGTGTAAACAAAAGCGATGCCTACAGGAACAGCTACCCCTACACCCTCGTCGACGCGCCTTCCAACTACCGCGACTGGGTGTGGCAGATCACATGTGACAAGGAGGGGAGGCCCTGCATAGCCATGGTGCGCATCAACAACGACAAGAGCCAGCACCAGTACTACTATGCCCGATGGACGGGGACGCAATGGCAGCTGACCGACCTTGCCGACGGAGGAGGACGTTTCCACCCGTCGAACACCGAGCACTGCTACAGTGGCGGACTCGCCATCGACCCGGAAGATGCCCATACCGTCTACCTCTCGGCCCCCACAAGCAACGATGCGGGGAAGAAGGTGTATGAACTATGGCGCTACACGCTTGATGACCAAGGAGGCATAGCTGCCAAGGAGCAGATTACGCGCAACTCGACAAAGAACAATGTGCGCCCCTACGTGTTGCCCGGCTCCTCAGCGTCCCCCATGCGCCTGCTCTGGATGCATGGCGACTATTACTATTGGCTCGTAAGGCAGGGCTACCCCCAAGGATTCCCTACTGCCATACACGCTGACTACGACTTCGCCACAGCCCCCATCGACCTAGAGAGAGGATTGTTGGCACAAGCCGATTACCACGCACAAGCCATGACAGCAGACATGCGCGAGCGGTTGCCTATCACAGCTACCGACTCGCTGACCATTCACCTAAGCCTGAAGATGGATGCCAACCACTACAGCGGCACCCTACTCACCATGGGCGATATCACCTACGGACTGGAGCAGACGACCGCAAAGCCCTACGTCAAGGTAGGCGACACCTATCACTACAGCAGCAACAGGCTCTACACGTCGGACAACTGGGCCACACAGTCGAACGGCACCTCGGGCGACAACTGGCCTACCCCGCTCCAGGAGTTCAGCATCAGCATCACCCTTGACGGCACACATCTCACCACCTACCGCAATGGGCTGATCGACCAAGTGATTCCTGTGCAACAACAGGCTGCCAGTGAGGCTGTCATCGGAGGTTACAATGGAGTGCTCTATGGAGCCACCCTCTATGGAAGGGTGCTGGCACAAGAGGAGCTGAAGCAGCTGATACGTGTAAAGGCACTGGAACAGCTGTCGTTACCGACAGCTACCACAACCGACCTCGTACTGCCCACTCAAGTAGGCGGAAAGAGTCTGGCATGGAGTTCTGACCACGCAGAGATACTGGCACCCGACGGAACGTTCAAGGCCCCTGCGGAGGCTACTACCGTAAACCTCACAGCATCGGCAGACGGCATGAGCCGCACGTTCAACATCGAAGCTCTGCCACGCGACATAGAGGCGAACCTGCTTGCTGAATACACATTCGACCCCACCGACATGTATGAAGAAGGAGCGGCACGCTACCTGCGCGACAAGGGGGCCAAGGGACTTGACCTACAGATCATGGGGGATGCCACCGTGGACGGCACCCTCAACCTGTCGGCCAACCGCACTGGAGCAACAGCAACAAACGGATATGCCATCGCTCCTGCCAAGCTCATGGACAGCCTGCGCAGCTATACGGTATTGCTTACCGCCACACCGAAATCGCTCGACAAGGCGCCACGCTTCTACGATTTCGGCTACTCATCGGGAAACAGCCTATTCCTGCGTGCCCAACCTCTGTCGGCGGGCATCAAGTACAATGGAGGCACCACGACCATGGTCAACAGCAGTTCCTCGCTGGCAGCCAACACCACTTATAAAGTGGCAGTGACCTATGACGCACGTAGCGGCATCACACAACTATTCATCAATGGAGAACTCGCAGCCAGCGGAACCGCCAACATCAACGAGCCCTACATGATTGCAGCCAACGGAGCCTGCATCCGCAACTACATCGGGCGCACTCAATGGTGGGATACCGACTACGCAGCCGACAATGCCGACTACACAGGCACGATAGATAATTTCATGGTATACAACACAGCGCTCACACCTCAGGAGATAGCAACACTGCAAGGGATACGGCAAGAGGACGAAGCGCTGAATATCTCCTATAACTGTGTACTGAGCAACCCCGACTTTGAGGATAGCTACAGCACACTGTCAGGGTCGGGCGTAGCAAGCGACCGTGCCATCTACGTGCCCGACGGATGGAAGGCCGACTACACCAACAGAAACGAGAATGACATGAGCATACTCAACAGCAGTTGTCTGTATTCCAGTCTGTTCACATCAGTTCCTACCACACAAGGAGGGGGATGCAACGCCTACCTCGTACGTCAGAAATGGGGGACCTCATCCATCGGCATGCACCAGCAGTGCGACACACTCCCCGCAGGGTATTACACCCTTATGGCCGACCTCTGGCAGTCGGGCTCAGGAGGCCAGGCCATCCTATGGGCACAAGCAGGCAATGATGCCAAGAACTCGGGGACAGCAGCCTCGGGCACTGGAACATGGGAACGGGGCAAGGTCACCTTCCTGTGTAACGGCATAGAGCAAGTAGCCCTAGGCTTCACCGCCACCCATACGACCAACGGAAGCGAGATGATATCAGGCTTCGACAACTTCACCCTGTTCAACACCACAGCCAACCGCGACGAAGAAGAGCTGCTGGCTCTGCTTGCCGAGATGCAAGTTGCAGCAAAGGAGGTACTGAAGGGAGAACTCAACAGCGATATCCGTACCCTGCTCAGCGAAAGTTGTGACGCCGCAGCAGCCTGTTCTGAATCAACCCCTCATGCAGAATTACTTGAGGCATACTATCCTCTGCGCGATGCCTTGGCGCTACGCCATACCCCAGCGAACCCAAGCGGCATAGTATCCCTACCCTTGACCATCCACACAGCCACCTATGACCTTAATGGCTACAAGAGCAATGCCCTGCTTCCCGGCATATACATCGAGAATAGCAGAAAGGTTATCAAACGCCATTAACAAAAAAACAAATGAGGACACATGTCTATGCATCCTCATCACTCTTAAGCACTCATTATTCTACTTCATGTGTAGTGTGCGTATGCCTTAGCGAACGGCAATGCACTCTATCTCCACACGTGCATCCTTAGGAAGGGTTTTCACCGCTACTGCCGAGCGGGCCGGACATACGCCCTCGAAAAATGAAGCGTACACCTCATTCATCTCAGCAAAGTCAGACATCTCTGCCAGGAAGACAGTGGTCTTCACCACATGATCCATGGTGAGCCCAGCCTCAGCCAGAATATTGCGCATGTTGGTCAGCGACTGACGGGTGAGTTCTTTGATTCCTCCCTCAGCAAAAGTCCCAGTAGCGGGGTCTATAGGGAGCTGTCCACTAACAAATACCATACCATTGGCCTCAATAGCTTGGCTATAGGGCCCGATTGCAGCCGGAGCTGCCGCTGTGTTAATCTGCTTTTTCATTATATCGTAATTTAATATATAATATATGTATATCTTTGGTGGCGGGGAAAAAGGAAAGCTACGCCATTGTTTCCCTCACCGCTGTTCACTACAATCTGACCTTAAGGCTACCTCCTTTGTAAGCGACCTTCTTTTCGGCTCCGCCAACAACCTTCACGTTGAAAGTGCGAGTCATGATCATTCCCGGATAGGAGCCTTGGCGCTTGCCTATGGTCAACTGCTTGGCGCTGTCGTCCCACTTAAAGGTGATGGTCGAGTATTGTCCCTTCTCGTAGTTGTAGTTGTCGCCCTCGTCCTCATACAAGGTGAAGTCAGCATCCTCGCCGGGATAGACAATGATATCCAAGTTGTCCCATGACTTCTCGGCAGCATACTGCACATCAGGACCTAAGGGAACGATGGAGCCAGCTTTCACAAACAGAGGAGCATAGGCCAAGGGAGCAAGAGTGCTGATTGACTGGCCTCCATCGTAGCATTTATTTGTACGATAGTCATACCATTTTGCTTCTGCGGGAAGATATACGTCATAGGTTCTCTCGGCATCCCAGTCAACCTTAGGATAATCTTTCCCCTTGTTTCGTTCAATCTTTTCAGCTGTATACAGAGGTGTGAGCACAGGACAAACAAGCAAGCTACGCCCATACATAAATTCCTCCTTATTGTCCCAGGTATTCTTGTCGGCCTTGAAGTCCATGAAGAGCGCGCGCATAAACGAGTCATCATGACGGCTCACCTGCCATGATAGGCTATAGGTATAGGGCAACAGACGATAGCGCAGACGGACGGCATCAACCAATGCCTCATACACCGGCTCGCCCGGCTTCCCGTAATGATACAGTTCACGATACACCTCCGTACCATGACTGCGCATCATGGGAGAGAAGGCACCAAACTGCATCCAGCGCACATAGAGCTCCTGATATTGAGGATTGCGGGTGGCCGAATTGCCTCCCTTCGTATTATATGCTCCGGCAAAGAATCCGCCTATATCCGTATTCACGTTAGGATTACCCGTAAGGGTGTAGTTGAGACATATAGGCACCTGCTTGCGGAAGTTCTCCCACGAAGAGCCTATATCGCCACTCCAGGTGTTGGCACCATAGCGCTGTTGCCCTGCAAAGTAGCTTCGGGTAAGGATGAACACGCGCTTGGTAGAGTCGACAGCGCGCTGATGGTCATACACACCGCCTACGGCCAGCAGGGGATAGATGTTGCGCACCGAGCGATATGAGCCCATGGCTGTGAGTTCATTCAGGTCCTCATCCTTATAGGAATGATGGTCAGGGTCAGTAGAGTCCATCCACCAAGCATCGATACCCATCTTGTGCATACGGGAAAGGTATTTCCAATAGATATCGCGTGCCTCGGGTGAATACACGTCATAGCAGAGCACGCCACTGGGATAGTCCATACGGGGAGGCCAGAAGGGAAGACCGCTCTGAGGCCATGTCTCAAAAGAGAGCAGATGTCCCTTTTCTTTCAACTCGGCATACTGCTTGGTATGAGGACCGAACGAAGACCAGATGGAAATGGACATGTGGGCATTCTTCTCGTGCACCTCATCAATCATCCGCTGCGCATGCTTGAAGTCCTCATTGATAAACTCCATCGCATTCCACGTATAGTTAGATCCCCAGTACTGCCAGTCCTGAATGATCCCATCGAAAGGCACACCCAGTTCACGATACTTGCGAACCACCTCTAGCAACTCTGCGGCACTCTTATAGCGCTCGCGGCACTGATGGAATCCGTATGTCCACAAGGGCAGCATGGGTACCTTGCCCGTGAGAGCACGCATCTCGGCAATCACCCCATCGGCATCGCTTCCATAGATAAAATAGTAATCTACCGCCTTGCCGACCTCACTCTCAAGAACCAGTTCGCCAGACTCACCGTCAGCGGGTGTCACGAGTTGTGTGGGTGAGTAGTTCTCCCAATACACACCATAGCCTTTGATACTTTGGTAGAAGTGAGCATAGTCTTCCAGGTTGCTCTGCTGCATCTTGCGGTTCTCACCGCGTTGCGACATCTTGCCGTTCTGCAAGAGCCCTATTCCGTAAATGCCCTCATCGGCCTCTACACCGAATCCCTGCATCACCCGATAGGCTCCCTTATCTGGCCCGTCCGTAATAGGAGTAAACTTGCACTCCCCTTCGGCAGTCAACAACTGCCCCTTATTGTCGGCAAAGGTCACCTTGCCATCGCGCACTGTCACCGTAAGGGCCGATGTACGGTACACCGTAGCACCGTCAACCTTACTTTCACGCACCTTCACCTTTTCGGGCGTTGCCACTACGACTTCCGACTGAAAACTGTAGTCCGTATCCTGAGCCTTCACCACATGCACCGTACGCGGTGTATAGAAGGTCACAACCTGAGCCTCAACACTAAGCGACTCCCAACCTAACGGAAAGAGAACCGCAGCAAGAAGAGCGTATCTCCATGCTGTACTCCTGCAAGCATTCTTCTTCATCATTCCTGTAACTTTTTGAACTAATTTGTGCGAAGGTAATAATTAGTATCCATACAGCCAAACGACAGCACCACTTTTTCCTTCTCCACACTCCACACATACAAGCAAAGCGGAAAGCCCGCCACACACCAGCATCACCATGCAACCAAGTTGCAAAGTTGGGACACGAAAAGTTTTTTCTTTGGAGTTTCGGGAAAGTAGCGTAATTTTGTATTGTTATTCTTATGGCAAACAGCCGCCTTCGCATGTTTGCCATTGACAAAAAAGACAAAAAAATGCAAGAGATCATCAACCTCATCAACGAAATGTCGCCCTACCTGCTGTTGGGTTTCGGCATTGCTGGACTGATGCACACGTTCGTCCCCAACCGTCTCTATAGCCGCTACCTCTCGGGGCACGATTTCCGCTCCGTATTCTATGCTGCCGCGCTGGGAGTCCCCCTTCCCCTGTGCTCATGCGGAGTGCTACCCACAGCCATGTCGCTCCGCCGCGAAGGAGCATCCAAGGGTGCCACCACCTCGTTTCTCATAGCAACGCCACAGACGGGTATCGACTCCATCATCGCCACCTATTCGCTCATGGGACTTCCCTTTGCCATCATACGTCCCTTTGCCGCATTAGTCACAGCCCTTCTGGGAGGCACGTTGGTCAACGCCTTCGACCGCAGCGATAAAGAGGATGTCCAAGCCTCAGCGACAATGAACGAAGAGCACCTCACTCTAAAGGAAAAAATCCTCGACGCGCTCCGTTACGGCTATGTTGACATGATGCAAGATATAGGCAAATGGCTCATAATAGGGCTCCTCGTGGCAGGACTCATCACCGTAGCAGTGCCCGACGGCTTCTTTGCCACCTTTGCCCATCATCCCCTATTGGGCATGCTCCTGGTGCTGGTATGTGCAGTCCCCATGTACCTTTGTGCCACAGGGTCCATCCCCATCGCCGTAGCCTTGATGCTCAAGGGGATGACTCCCGGTGCAGCCCTCGTGCTGCTCATGGCAGGTCCTGCTGTCAATGTAGCCTCCATACTTGTCATACGCAAGGTACTGGGTCGAAGCACCTTATGGCTCTATCTTGCAGCCATCGTAGGCGGAGCACTGACCTTTGCCTTAGGCATCGACTATCTCTTGCCACGCGAATGGTTCACCGAAAGCCTCACAGCGATCACCGCCGCGTGCCATACCCACACCCCATGGTTCAATATCATATGCTCTCTCATTCTTCTCGCCTTACTCGTCAATGCTATGATTCGCAGATTCATCCGCAAGCCAAGCCACGAATCATGCAACTGTGGTGGAGCATGCCATGATGCAAACAGCACATCCTGCACATCCAACACCTCCGAAGCAACAATCATAGCTGCCCCCACCCTATCAAACGAGAAGAACCCCGAAAGAGTATTTATCATCACCGGCATGCACTGCAACCATTGCCGCGGCAGTATACTCCGCGCTGTAAGCAATCTCCCCAATGTAGAAAACGTGGATGTAGACCTCCAAAGCGGCACGATGACCCTCTCCGGCACCGCCGACACGCCAACCATCATTCAGGCCGTAGAGGCATTAGGATTCGGTATTGAGAATAAGGGATAGAGCACTCCAGCCCACCCCTATCCGCAAGCACCGACGTGACAGTCTTTTTGCACCTACGAGCCCAATCTGCCACACCTGCGAGCCGATTTTATCGCACGTGCCACAAATATACGGATTACCTTTGTGCCAATGTAGAGGTAAAAATAAATAAATTTATTTTGTTCTCCGCTCGGCATGTAGTACCTTTGCATCAAATTCACATCAATAATGAAATCTATGATTAAACGTATGAGTGCAATGTTGTCGCTGCTGTGTGTAGCGGTGATGATGCAAGCACAGATTCATGAGCCTATCAAGTGTGAAGCTTCGTGGGCTATGGTGGGCGAAGGCGTGGCCGAGCTGCGCATTGCTGCCAAGATTGATGCCGGATGGCATGTGTATTCTACCGAACTGGAGGATGGCCCTACCGCTGCAGCGCTCACCGTAGAGACCATCAAGGGCGCTCGCCTCGATGGCAAGCTGGGATTCACCGACGGTAAGGAGATTGCCAAGTATGACGACATGTTCGGTATGGACGTGCGCTACTTTGAGGACAAGGTGACCTTCGTACAGCGCTTCATCCTCGAAGGCGACTACCTCGTGCAGGGCTACTTCACCTATGGTGCCTGCGACGACGAGAGCTGCTTGCCGCCTACCAACGTGGAGTTCAAGTATGAAGGGAAATATACCGCGCCTGCAGCCCCTCAGAAGAAAGCTGAGGCTGTGAAAGCCGCTCCCAAGAAAGAGGAGCCTAAGGCTGTCCCCGCTGCCCCGGTAGTTGCTCCTACAGAGACTTCAGAGCCCTCCGAGAACTCCGAGCCCTCAGAGACCACCGAGAACTCAGAGCAAGCAGTCAACGCCGAGAAAGCAAGCGCATCTCAGTTTGGCGCCCTGTGGGAGCCTGTCATCGATGAGCTGGGCCAGCCGAAGGGCACAGCCGACACGGCCAACCAGTCGCTCTGGGCTATCTTCCTGCTCGGACTTGCTGGCGGACTCGTGGCTCTCGTGACCCCCTGCGTATGGCCTATCATACCGATGACCGTGAGCTTCTTCCTCAAGCGCAGTGGCGACAAGAAGAAGGGCCGTCGCGATGCCTATATATATGGTATATCTATCGTAGTCATCTACGTGCTGCTGGGCTTGCTCGTGACACTGCTGTTCGGTGCCTCGGCCCTCAACGCCCTGTCTACGGCCGCTATCCCCAACCTCTTCTTCTTCCTCCTGCTGGTGGTATTCGCCATGTCGTTCATGGGCGCTTTCGAGCTCACCCTGCCCGAGAAGTGGACTACCGCTGTGGATGGCAAGGCTGAGAAGACGGGCGGACTGCTCGGCATCTTCCTCATGGCCTTCACGCTCACACTGGTGTCGTTCTCATGCACAGGTCCCATCATCGGATTCCTCCTCGTAGAGGTATCTACCACGGGCAACATCTTGGCCCCCACCATCGGAATGCTCGGCTTCGCCATCGCGCTGGCCTTGCCCTTCACCCTGTTTGCCATCTTCCCCGCATGGCTCAAGGCTGCCCCCAAGAGCGGTGGCTGGATGAATACCGTGAAGGTGGTACTGGCCTTCGTGGAGCTGGCCTTCGCGCTCAAGTTCCTCTCTGTGGCCGACCTCGCCTACGGCTGGCACATCCTCGACCGTGAGACCTTCCTCGCCCTGTGGATTGCCCTCTTCGCACTGCTCGGCGCATACCTGATGAAGTGGATTATGTTCCCCCACGACGACGATGACGACCGCAAGGTGGGTGTGCCCCGCTTCATGCTCGGCCTCGTGTCATTTGCCTTCGCCATCTATATGGTGCCCGGCTTGTGGGGCGCTCCCTGCAAGGCCATCAGCGCCTTTGCTCCTCCTATGAGCACGCAGGACTTCAACCTCTACGAGCAGGAGCTGCATCCGCAGTCGATGGACTATGACCAGGGCATGGCCATTGCCCGTCAGGAGAAGAAGCCCGTGATGCTCGACTTCAGCGGTTATGGCTGTGTCAACTGCCGCGAGATGGAGCAGTCGGTACTGGCCGATGACAAGGTACTCGACCTCATCAACAACGACTACGTGCTCATCAGCCTCTACGTGGACGACAAGACTCCGCTCCCCGAGCCCATCCGCCTCACCGAGAACGGCAAGGAGGTAGTGCTGCGCAGCATCGGCGACAAGTGGAGCTACCTGCAGCGTACCAAGTTCGGTGCCAATGCACAGCCCTTCTACGTATTGCTCGACAATGAGGGCCACCCGCTGAACACACCGCGCTCATACGATGAAGACATCGACGCCTACATCAACTTCCTCGAAGAGGGCCTAAGCGAGTACAAGACCAGAAAATAAAGGAACCCCGCTTCCCCATAAACACAGAAAGCACCCCACGCGGGGTGCTTTTTTTATGTCAACAGGCTCTGGCCAATGGTGATGGTCGTGCAAAATGGTAGTTTGTTCGAGCAATAACATCAAGGGCACCAGCAGAAACTAATTTCTACAAGACCCACAGCATCAAAGTACACACCCGACTGTCCTTTAGGGAGATAACAGAAAAGCCCGCCTGCTGCAGGCGGCCTTCATTCTTTGTTATAGGGTTTCGGATTACTCAGCGAGTTTGTTATCAGAACCCAATACATTCACGATCTTGTGCATGTAGAGCTTCTTCATGTTGTCGCGAGCGGGGCCGAGGTACTTGCGGGGATCAAACTCAGCGGGCTTCTCAACGAATACCTTGCGGATAGCTGCAGTCATGGCAAGGCGGCTGTCAGAGTCGATGTTAATCTTGCAAACAGCTGACTTAGAAGCCTTGCGCAATTCCTCCTCGGGGATACCGATAGCATCCTTCAAGGCACCACCGAAGGTGTTGATGGTCTTCACTTCATCCTGGGGAACTGAAGAAGAGCCGTGGAGTACGATGGGGAAGCCAGGGAGCTCCTTCTCTACGCCTTCGAGTACGTCGAATGCCAATGGAGGAGGAACGAGGATACCGTCAGCGTTCTTGGTGCACTGCTCGGGCTTGAACTTGTTGGCACCGTGTGATGTACCGATTGAGATAGCCAAGCTGTCGCAACCTGTGCGGGTAACGAAGTCAACAACCTCTTCGGGACGAGTGTATGTGTGGTGCTCAGCTACTACGTCGTCTTCAACACCTGCCAATACACCGAGCTCACCCTCAACAGTTACGTCAAACTGGTGTGCATAGTCAACAACCTTCTTTGTGAGAGCTACGTTCTCCTCGTAGGGGAGGTGTGAACCGTCGATCATCACTGAAGAGAAACCCATGTCGATGCAAGACTTGCAAGTCTCGAAGCTGTCACCGTGGTCGAGGTGAAGCACGATCTCGGGATGCTCGCAACCGAGCTCCTTAGCATACTCTACAGCACCCTCAGCCATGTAGCGGAGAAGAGTCTGGTTGGCGTATGCACGAGCGCCCTTAGATACCTGGAGGATAACCGGAGACTTGGTCTCAACAGCAGCCTGAACGATAGCCTGGAGCTGCTCCATGTTGTTGAAGTTGAAAGCAGGGATAGCATAGCCGCCCTTGATTGCTCTTGCAAACATATCGCGTGTGTTTACAAGGCCTAATTCTTTGTAGCTAATCATTGTTACTTAAAAATTTATATGGTTACACATATTATTTTCCGTTGCAAAATTATAACTTATTTTCCTAAATACCTAATTACGCGCGACAAAACAACCGCTAAATTTGCATTTCCGATTATTAATTCGTTACTTCGCAACCATTATGAAACGTCCGTTTTACATATTGGCCCTATTAGGGTGCATCATTTCGTTTGCTGCATGCACAGGTCCGGTCATCATCGACGAGGAAGAGGAGGACAACACCGAGCAAGGCGACGACACCTTGCAGCGCGACTCCGTGCCCATCATTCACGAGGGAACACGTACCTCACCCTACTCTATCGCCGAGGCACAGACATTGCGCCGCGGCAGAGGAGTGTGGATAGAGGGCTATATCGTAGGATGTGTGAAGGGCTCGATGAAGAGCGGATGCAACTACACATCAGAAGCCACCACAACAGCCAACATCCTGCTTGCCGACACCTTCCCTACAGGCAACGAGGAGGATTACCTCTATTGCCTTCCCGTAGAGTTGCCTAATGGAGATATACGCATGGAGCTCAACCTCTACGACAACCCCGAAAACTATCATCGCAAGATACGCATAGCGGGAGACCTTACCCTATACTACTCGGTGGTAGGACTAAAAGAGATAGCAGACTGCACTTGGGACACTAATGACGAAGACGAAGACGATGACGATAACGATGACGATGACGATGACGACAACGATGACGAAGACTATGACGATGACGACCCTAATCTGACAACTTCTGACACATTAAGCATTGCAGAAGGTATTAAGTTGCAGGATGAAGACAACTACAACCAAGCATGGATAAGAGGCTATATCGTTGGATACGCCAAAGGGAAAAACTCCGTTGCTTATCTCAACAGTACCGAAGACGAGATAACCTCCAAGGCACAGTATAACGTAGTGCTTGCCGATAGCATCGGAGAGAACGACAACAAGCGAATCATCATCGTAGAGCTCCCCCAAGGATTTATTAGGGACGACGTAAACCTCTACGACAATCCACAAAACCTCCACAAGCGCCTTACTGTCATAGGACGCATGATGCCCTATTACGGATTGGCAGGATGTAGAGAGACCTTAGGCATTGAAAACAGAGAACGTTTCTGCCTCGAATAGCAGAAACGTCCCAATCCATCATCCATCAACCATCAACCATCATCCATCAACCATCAACCCTCACTTCACCTCCTTTACGAGATAGAGAATCGTAGGCAGGTGGTCGCTATAGCCGTTGAGCCATGAGCCGCTGGCATGGGTGCGGTGTGGATAGCCTTTGTACTTGCCCTCCTTCTGTAGCATGAAGTCGCGCACGTAAATCTCGTGCTTGAGGTACTTGAGTGTAGAGCGGTCGGTACCGAGGAGGTTGCCCGTAAAGATGATTTGGTCGAAGAGGTTCCACTTGCCTTGATACTTCAAGGTGCCTATGCCATCCTTCACGAGCGTGTTCCACCAAGGATTGTAAAGGTCGTTGGCACCTGTCTCGCTCTGCTCACGCTTGGCGCCGAGCGACTGGGCGATGCTCTTGTCCATAGGGTCGTCGTTGAGGTCGCCCATGATGACCACGGGTGAGCCTGGATAAGCCGCCAGCAGGGAGTCCTTGATGACGCGCACCAGTTCGCCAGCACGTTCACGAGCCGGAGAAGCCGCTCCGCGTGAGGGCCAGTGGTTGACGATAAAGTGTATGCGCTCGCCATGCAATGTGCCACCAGCAATAAGGAAGCCGCGCGTACGATAGGTAGTATCATTATCTATGGTATAGTAGGGAGCCAGTTTGGTAGTCTCCAGTTTGAAGAGCTTGGGATTATAGAGGAAGGCGCAGTCTACGCCACGGCGATCGGGGCCCTCGATATGGATAATCTCGTAGCCGCGGTCGGCCAGCTCGGGCTGCTTCACCAGATCCTCGAGCACACGGCGGTTCTCAATCTCAGACACGCCGATGATAGCCGGACCCATAGGAAGCATATCGGTAGAGAGTCCGCTGATGACCTTGGCCATATTGTGCTGCTTGGAGCGGTACTTCATGCTGTTCCACTTGTTTTTGCCTTCGGGCAGGTATTCATAGTCATTCTTGCCTGCATCGTGAATCGTGTCGAACAGGTTTTCCAGATTATAGAACGCCGCGCTATACACGGCATATTTCTTCTCGCCTACCTTGCCAGTCTGCGAAGTGGCCTGCTTGGTGCTGTGGCACGATACCATCACGAGAGCCATCAGGAGGCTCATCCATACACATCTTCTGTTCATTATGCTACGTTTCATAAAATTCATTTATTTTTTGGGAGTACAAATATGAGAATTTTATCTGAAAAACTCATCATCTCGGAGCAAATTTCTTTTGCAACCATACCTTGAAAACCAAAAATATTTCGTTTCTTTGCCTATTATTTTAAAATAGAATTCACAAAACACCTTTTATGAGAAAAACAATCTTTCGTATGGTTGCGCTACTATGCATCGGCGGCACACACATGCTGTCGGCCACGGCGCAAACCAACAATGCCACAATGGGGCAGGCCGACGACAACTCGGCCTTCACCTTCACAGAGTCACAGCTCGGCGAAGATGACGATGCCGTGCAGAGCGTGGCAGCGCTCACCTCATCGACCAACGACATCTACCTCTCCAACGTTGGCTACCTCTTCAGCCCCATGCGTTTCAAGGTGCGTGGCTACGACTCCAAGTACAACGACGTATACATCAACGGTGTGCAGATGAACGACATGGAGACTGGCCGCTTCAGCTACGGCATGGTGGGCGGACTCAACCACGCCACCAAGAACCAGGAGGGCGTATCTCCCTTCGAGGACAACCGCTTCGCCTATGCTCCCATCGGCGGTGCCAGCAACATCAACATGCGTGCTTCGCAGTATGCCACGGGGTCGAACCTCACCTTCTCGGCCTGTAACCGCAACTACCTTACACGCGCCATCTTCACCCACTCTACCGGCCTGCTCGACAATGGCTGGGCCATGACATTCTCACTTGCCCACCGCTGGGCCAACGAGGGTGTCATCGAAGGTACCTTCTACAACTCGTTCAGTTACTTCCTGAGCGCACAGAAAATCTTCAACCCTCACCACAGCCTCTCGTTCAGTTTCTGGCAAGTACCCACCCAGCGTGCCCAGCAGGGTGCCGCCACCGAGGAGACCTACGCCTTGGCAGGTTCGCACTACTACAACCCCTACTGGGGCTATCAGAATGGCGTGAAGCGCAATGCCCGTGTGGTAAACACCTTCGAGCCGACTGGCATCGTGACTTGGGACTTCGACATCGACGAGTATCGCAAGCTGACAACTACAGCCGCCATGAAGTACAGCCAATACGGCACCACGGCACTCGGATGGAACGGCAATGCCGCCGACCCGCGCCCCGACTACTACAAGAAGTTGCCCAGCTCGGCATACAACGTGTGGGACCTCGACTACTCGCCCACCGCGGATGAGGTATCGAGCTATATGGATATCTACGACCACTTCACCTCTGCCAAGGCCAACCGTCAGATCGACTGGGACATGATGTACTTTGCCAACCAGCAGGGCAATGCGCAAGGTCTCGACGCACTCTACTACGTGGAGGAGCGCCACAACGACCAAGCCGCCCTCAACCTCAGCAGCACCTGGTCACACACCATCAACAACTACAACCGCTACAACCTGGGCGTGAATGCCAGCACCACCAAGGGCATGCACTACAAGACCATGAGTGACCTGCTCGGCGCCAACTCATACACCGACATCGACAAGTTTGCCGCTCGCGACAACGGCCTCACCAACCCCATCATCCAGAACGACCTGCGCAACCCCAACCGCCAGATTTCCGAGGGCGACGTGTTTGGCTACAACTATAATATATATGTAAACAAGGCACGTGCCTGGGGACAGTACCTCTACACCTACGGATCTCTGCGTGCGGTAGTATCGGGACAGATCAACGGTACCACCATCGAGCGTGATGGCCTGATGCAGAACGGCCGTGCTGCCGAACGTTCCTACGGTTCGAGCGGCGTAGCCAAGTTCCTCGGTGGTGGCGGCAAGGCCACCCTCTCGTGGCGCATCAACCCAAGCAATGTGCTCACCCTCAACAGCAGCTATCAGCGCGAGGCACCCCTCGCCTACAACTCCTTCGTGGCCAACCGCATCAAGAACGACTTCGTACATGGTCTCTCCACCGAAGGCATCTTCAACAACGAACTCTCCTACTCGCTCACCACGGCCCGCTTCACCGCCCGTCTGAGTGGCTACTACACCCGCTTCACCGACCAGGTAGAGCAGACCGCCTTCTACAACGACAGCGAGGCCCGCTTCACCTACCTCACGATGCGCGGCGTAGAGAAGGAGCACTACGGCATCGAGGCTGCAGCCATCTGGAACGTCACCTCGGCGCTGTCATTCACCTTCATCGGTTCGATGGGCGATGCCCTCTACACCAACAACCCCTATGCCACCATCACCTACGAGAGTCAGGACGAGGTGAGCATGACCTACACCAACCCCGTCACCAAGAAGCAGGATGCCCTGCTCGTGATTGCCGACGGATGCCGCGTGAGCAGCACTCCGCTCACCGCCCTGAGCCTCGGCATCGACTACAACGTGAACGGTTGGTTCTTTGGTGCCAACGTCAACTACTACGACCGCGTATATGTAGACTTCTCTGAGTTCCGTCGCTTGAGCAACATCCTCACACCCTACATCTCCAGCGGTGCTGTAGATGCCAATGGTAACCCCAGCTTCGGAGTCGACGAGGCCACACTGGCCACCAACGGCGGCATCCTCTACAACGAGGACGGCAGCATCTACAAGGCGCAGACCGCCGAGCAGACCCGTGTGAAGGGCGGCTTCCTCGTGGACCTCAACGTAGGTCGCTACATCCGTCTGAAGAACGGCCGCAGCCTCAGCCTCAACCTCACCGTCAACAACCTGCTCAACAACACCAACATGAGCACC
>JAZPZS010000028.1:0-16874 GCA_045544835.1 Bacteroidaceae bacterium
GGGTTGGACAAGAATGACATCACCTACTACGTGCTCCATCAGGCAAACTTCCGAATCAATGATTTCATCCGTCATCGGTTCAATATGGATACGGCAAAGTTCCCTGTCAATATGGACAAGTATGGCAACACTTCATCGGCAAGTATTCCCATGCTGCTCGATGAGTTGAATCGTGAAGGAAAGTTAAAAAATGGCGATTTGCTCGCGTTTAGTGCTTTTGGTGCAGGATTTACCACGGGTGCGTGTATCATCGAATGGAATAAATAACTATATTTGCAACGTTATTAACAAGTATTAAGAAAAACAGTATAAGATATAACATGGAAAGAAGAGTTGTAATTACTGGCTTGGGCACCATCAGCCCTGTGGGAAACACAGTAGCCGACTTTTGGAACAGTCTGAAAGAGGGTAAGAGTGGCTTGAACTTTATCCAAGGATATGACGATGTGGACCTCCCTGTGCGCATTGTAGCTCAAGTGAAGGATTTCGATCCTATGGCCAACGGCCTTGAGCGTGCCGATGTACGCAAGATGGATCTCTTTTGCCAGTATGCTATGGCTGCAGCCAATCAGGCAGTGAAGGACAGTGGTCTGGTGAGCGGCGAGAATATCGAGCCCGATCGCTTCGGCGTATACGTAGGCTCGGGTATCGGCGGCATCAACACTTTCGTGCGCGAGACCGAAAAACTACTCAATGAAGGAGCACGCCGCATCTCTCCCCTGTTTGTACCTACAATGATTGCCAATATTGCTTCGGGCAATATCGCTATCCGTCATAATGCCCAAGGCCCTTGTCTGCCCATCGTGACTGCCTGTGCTACAGGTACCCACTCAGCCGGTGAGGCATTCCGTGCCATCAAGTATGGTCTTGCCGATGCCATCATTACCGGTGGCTCCGAGGCTGCCGTACACCCCTTGGCAATCGGTGGCTTTGCCAATAGCCGTGCGCTCACCAATGCCGAGACCTTGGAAGATGCCTGCACACCATTCGATGCCCGTCGCAGTGGCTTTACCATGGCCGAGGGTGCCGGTATACTGGTGTTTGAAGAGTATGAGCATGCCGTGAAGCGTGGCGCTACCATCTATGCCGAGGTGGCTGGCTATGGCAACACCTGTGATGCCCACCACTACACTGCTCCGCGCCCCGACGGTATACCTGCTTCGAAGGCTATCCGCATGGCACTCGATGAGGCTGGCTACACCTCTGACGAGACCCTCTATATCAATGCGCACGGTACCAGCACTCCGCTCAACGACAAGACCGAGACCTACGCCATCAAGCTTGCCCTTGGCGAAGAGGATGCCCGCAAGGCACTCATCAGCTCCACCAAGTCGATGACAGGTCACATGCTCGGTGCTGCTGGTGGTATAGAACTCATTGCTACCGCCCTGGCCGTGAAGCATGGCATCGTGCCTCCTACCATCAATTACAAGGAGCCCGACCCCGAGTGCGACCTCAACTACGTGCCCAACAAGGCTGTTGAGGCCGATGTGACCATGGCTGCATCCAACTCTCTGGGCTTCGGGGGTCACAATGCCTGTGTGGTATTGAAGAAGATGAATTGAGTTTGCTAAAACAATATGGACAGAGAAGAAATTAAGACCTATCTTCCTCATCGCGAGCCGATGTTGCTTGTCGACTCCATTGTGGTGGAGACCGAGACAGCTGCTGACGGCACTGAGCAACACTATGCTGTGGCAACCTATAAGGTGCGTGGCGACGAGTTTTTCATTCAGGGTCACTTCCCCGACTATCCCGTAGTGCCAGGTGTCATCCTCTGCGAGATGATGGCTCAGTCGTGTGCGCTACTCCTTGGCGACGAGATCAAGAGCAAGCGCCCTCTATACACAGGTATCGACAACGTGCGCTTCAAGCATCAGGTACGTCCGGGTGACACCATTGTCATCCGCTCCACTATCACCGATCGTCGTCAGGCTATTGTCTTTGCCAAGGCAGAGGCCAAGGTCGATGGCAAGCTTTGCTGCCGTGGTAACCTCTCGTTTGCCCTTATTTGATAGAAGGGATGCACCAATTCAAAAACAACGTGCGGGAATGCTGATCGGTATCCCCGCACGTTTGTAATAAACGCCCGTCTTATCAGCATCTCATCAGATAAAGCGGTGGCGGCTTCTATTTTTTTTTGTTTTTTTATGGCAAAGAAAAAAAAATCGTTTATATTTGCTGTCAATTAGATAAAAATATAAGTCTAATAACATTTAGAATCTGTTTTTAAAATTATTTCGAGTTTAGCTGAGAGGTGTTTTTGTGTATATTTGCGCTGTCAAGGCGCAGCAAATAGTGGTCTATTTGCAAGAATTGGGAGTGCAAAGATGCCAAAAAGAACCTCAGGTAAACCGAAAAGCAGATTCTAAAAACATATTAGCGATAATTTTAAAACAGATTCTTAAGTATATGGAACAAACACATTTCTTCGCAGTAGACCTCGGTGCCACGAGTGGACGCACCATTTTGGGTACGCTCTCCGAGGCTGGCCTTGAGCTACGCGAACTCACCCGCTTCCCCAATCATATCATTGAGACTGGCGGACACTTCTTCTGGGACATCTATGCCCTATACAACGAAATCATCGGCGGTCTTAAAGTAGTGGCCCGCGAAGGTATTGAAATCACTTCGGTAGGTATCGATACTTGGGGTGTCGACTTCGCCTTCATCGGCAAGGACGGCGGTCTGCTGCGCAACCCCTACTGCTACCGCGACCCCCATACGGTGGGCATGATGGAAGAGTACTTCAAACAAGTGCCCAAGGAGCACGTATATGACCTTACGGGCATCCAGTTCATGAACTTCAACTCGCTCTTCCAGCTCTACACCCTGCACCGTGCAGGCGACAGTGCTCTGGAAGCAGCCGACAAGATTCTCTTCGTGCCCGATGCCCTCTCCTATATGCTGACAGGCGAGAAGGTGACAGAGTATACCATCGCATCGACCTCACAGATTCTCAACCCCCGCACCAAGCAGATGGAGCAGGAGCTGCTCGACGTGTGTGGTGTACGTGCCGAGCAGTTTGGCCGCTTCGTATTCCCCGGCGAGCAGATTGGTGTGCTCAGCGAGGAGATACAGCGCCAGACAGGCCTTGGCGCCATCCCTGTGATTGCCGTAGCCGGTCACGATACCGCATCGGCCGTAGCTGCCGTGCCAGCCATGAGCGAGCGCTTCGCCTACTTGAGCTCAGGCACTTGGTCGCTGATGGGTATTGAGGTGAAAGACGCCATCATCAACGCCGAGAGCTTCGACAAGAATTTCACCAACGAAGGCGGCGTAGAAGGTACTACCCGCTTCCTGAAGAATATCTGTGGCATGTGGCTCCTGGAGCGCTGCCGCAAGGAATGGACAGAGGACTACTCATACAGTGCGCTCATCGATGCAGCTCTGGCAGTACCCGCCTTCCGCAGCATCATCAACCCCGATGCGCCCTGCTTCGCTAACCCCACCTCCATGATTGAGGCCATCAAGCAGTACTGCCGCGAAACCTCACAGCCCGTGCCCGAGACCTATGGCGAGCTCACCCGCTGCATCTTCGACAGCTTGGCCCTGCGCTACCGTCAGGTGTTCGGCTATCTGCAACAGATGGCTCCGTTCCCCATCGAGGCACTGCATGTTATCGGTGGCGGCTCGCGCAACAACCTTCTCAACCAGTTCACCTGCAACGCCGTAGGCGTACCCGTAGTAGCTGGCCCGAGCGAATGTACTGCTATCGGCAACATCATGCTGCAGGCCAAGGCTGCAGGCATCGTGGAGGATATCGCAGCCATGCGTCGCCTCATCGCGGCTTCTATAGAGACCGCCACCTTCACTCCCGAAGATGCCGAAGCCTGGGACAAGGGATATGAGCAGTATCTGAAGGTGTATAGAGAAGACATTTAAACCAAGAATGAATAACAACTTTTAAAAATAGAATCAATATGAAAGAAGAACTTATTTTGAAATCGTATGAGATTGCAAAGGAGCGCTACGCAGCTCTTGGTATTGACACAGACAAGGTGTTGGAACAGTTGCAAGACTTCCACCTCAGCATGCACTGCTGGCAGGCCGACGACGTAAAGGGCTTTGAGGTACAGGCAGGTGCTCTCTCTGGCGGTATCCAGTCTACCGGCGACTTCCCCGGTGCAGCACGCAACATCGACGAGCTCCGTCAGGATGTGCTGAAGGCAAAGTCACTCATTCCCGGTACTCACCGTCTGAACCTCCACGAGATCTATGGCGACTTCCAGGGCAAGGTAGTAGACCGCGATGAAGTATCTGTAGAGCATTTCCAGAGCTGGATTGACTGGGGTAAGGAGCACGACACCAAGCTCGACTTCAACTCCACCTCTTTCTCACATCCGAAGAGCGGTAACCTCTCACTCTCTAACCCCGACAAGGGCATCCGCGACTTCTGGATCGAGCATAGCAAGCGCTGCCGCGACATCGCCAATGCGATGGGTGAGGCACAGGGCGACCCCTGTATCATGAACCTCTGGGTACACGACGGCTGCAAGGACGTAAGCGTTAACCACGCTCTCTACCGCAACTTGCTGAAGCAGTCACTCGATGAGATCTTCGCCAAGGAACAGCCCATGATGAAGGATTGTATCGAGGGTAAGGTATTCGGTATCGGTCTCGAGAGCTTCACCGTAGGTTCACACGATTTCTACACCGCATACGCAGCCAAGAACGACAAGATCCTGACCATCGACACCGGTCACTATCATCCCACCGAGAGCCCTGCCGACAAGGTGAGCGCCGTACTTCCCTTCGTGAAGGAACTCATGCTCCACGTATCACGTCCCGTACGTTGGGATTCTGACCACGTGACCATCATGGACGACCCCACACAGGAACTCTTCTTCGAAATCGTACGTGCCGGTGCTCTTGACCGCGTACACTACGGCCTCGACTTCTTCGACGGCTCAATCAACCGTATCGGTGCTTATGTTATCGGTTCACGCTCGGCACAGAAGTGCATGCTCCGCGCATTGCTCGAACCGAAGGAGTTGCTCGCTCAGTACGAACTCGCAGGCGAAGGTTACAAGCTCCTCGGCGTTATGGAAGAGCAGAAGGCTATGCCTTGGCAGGCAGTATACGACATGTTCTGCTTGAAGAACAATGTGCCCGTAGGCGACGCCTTCATCGCAGAGATTGCCAAGTACGAGGCCGAGGTAACAAGCAAGAGATAAATAGAATTCTAAACTGTGAATTATGAATTATGAGCGGAGACGACACCGAATCATCTGCGGGTGGCTCTCTGTTTCATAATTCATAATTCAATTTTCATCATTATTCACATGAACATTCTAATCGGACTATTAATCATTGCCGTCGGTGCTTTCTGCCAGTCGAGTTGCTACGTCCCCATCAACAAGATCAAGAAATGGTCGTGGGAGTCGTACTGGATTGTGCAGGGCGTGTTCGCATGGCTTGTATTCCCGCTCTTGGGTGCGCTCCTCGCTGTGCCCAGCGGACATAGCTTGGGCGAGCTGTTCGGTGCAGCCCCCTCGTTCAACATCTGGATGACCGTGCTCTTCGGCGTGCTGTGGGGTGTGGGTGGTCTCACCTTCGGTCTCTCGATGCGCTACCTCGGCGTTGCGCTGGGCCAGTCTATTGCCCTAGGTACTTGCGCAGGTCTCGGCACCATCATGGGCCCCGTACTGCTCAATGCCTTCTTCCCCGAACTCAACGCCCTGCAGTCGCTCACCTTCGCCGTTATCATGGGCGTGGTGGTAACCCTGCTCGGTATCTCTATTATTGGTATTGCCGGTTCCATGAAGTCGGCCTCACTCTCCGAGGAGGAGAAGAAGGCGGCTGTCAAGGACTTCAACTTCCCCAAGGGCCTTGCCATCGCACTGCTGGCAGGTTTCATGAGTGGCTGCTTCAACGTAGGCCTTGAGTTTGGTAAGGATATCCACTTCGGTGAGCTCACCGACCCCATGTTCCGCACCCTGCCCGCTACGCTGCTCGTCACCATGGGTGGTTTCGTCACCAATGCCATCTACTGCTTCTATCAGAATCAGAAGAACAAGACCTGGAGCGACTATAAGATGGGCTCCGTATGGGGCAACAACCTCCTGTTCTGCGCCCTGGCCGGTATCCTCTGGTACAGCCAGTTCTTCGGTCTCTCCCTGGGTCGTAGCTTCTTCGAGGCTGGTGGCACTATGGACACCCTCGCCTTCTGCATCCTGATGGCCTTGAACGTCACCTTCTCCAACGTGTGGGGTATCATCCTCAAGGAGTGGAAGGGTTGCTCACGCAAGACCATCGTGGTGCTCATCATCGGCATCGTGGTACTGATAGCCTCATCATTCCTGCCGCAGTTCATTTGATGGGCGGTGCCTTTCCTATATAGGATTATAACTACAGTTGAATAAAAGACAAGCATCGATGCCTATAACTATCCGTCCCGTAAAAACTTCAAAAGAAATGAAGCGGTTTATCTGCTTCAACTACGAGTTGTATAAAGACTCCCCCTACGCTGTACCCGATTTGTATAGTGATGTACGTGATACCCTTGACCCCAAAAAGAATGCAGCCTTTGAATTTTGTGAGGCGCAGCCTTTTATCGCTCTTCGCGATGATAAGGTCGTAGGACGTATCGTAGCCATTATTAATCATAAGGCTAATTCTGTATGGGGTAAGAAAGCCGTGCGTTTCGGATGGGTTGACTTCATTGATGACGTAGAGGTTGTCGATGCATTGTTTGCTACCGTTGAGCAGTGGGGACGTGAACGTGGCATGACTGAGGTACATGGCCCCCTAGGCTTCACTGACTTTGATCCTGAGGGTATGCTCGTCGAAGGCTTTGATCGTATAGGCACCATGGCCACTATATATAACTATCCCTACTATCCTGTGCATTTGGAACGTATGGGCTATGTGAAGGATGTAGACTGGATGGAATACCTTCTTACGGCGCCTGAGGCATTGCCCGAGAAGCATGCGCGCATCACTCGTATCGTGAAAGAGAAGTATGGGCTGAGGGTTGTGAAGTACACTTCGCATAGCAAGCTCGCCCGTGAGCGCGGAGTGGCCATTTTCGAGTTGCTCAATGAGGCTTATGCTGATCTTTATGGCTATTCGGCACTTTCTCCCAAGCAGATACAGCAGTACATCAATAGCTATTTACCTCTGCTCGACCTTCGCCTTGTGCCCATTATCGTGGATAAGAATGACAACCTCATCGGTTTCGGTGTACTGCTCCCCTCATTGGCCAAGGCTTTTCAGAAGGCACGTGGCTTCATGTTCCCCTTCGGTTGGTGGCACCTCGTCAGGGCTCTCAAGTGGAACAGCACGCAAACAACCGAGATGTTGCTCGTGGCTGTGAAGCCCGAGTATCAGGGTAAGGGTGCGGTAGCATTGATATTTGACTATATCATTCCCGTGCATTACCAGCTTGGCTATAAATGGTCAGAGAGTAATCCCGAACTGGAAAGCAACGTCAAAATGCAGACTCAGTGGGATTATTTCGAGCGGGAGAACCACAAGCGCCGTCGTGCCTATGTAAAGAAAATATAGCATTAGGAAAAATTTATGCGCAGATAGCGTAGAAACAAAAGGTATGAATTGCCTATATCATGGGCAGTTCATACTTTTTTATTCTAGATACTTACGTTTTCTCGCAAAAAAGCACTAACTTTACCCGATAATTTCAGTTTGTAAGTTTGTAGCGCTTTAACTCAAAAACTGACAAACTCAAAAACTCAAATCAACATGAGCGACGAACTAAATATGCCCATTGAGGAACAGGTAGCGTATACTGACGACAACATACGCCACCTGAGTGATATGGAGCACGTGCGCCTGCGTCCCGGTATGTATATCGGTAAGCTGGGCGACGGCTCGCAGAACGACGATGGTATCTATGTGCTGCTCAAGGAGGTCATCGATAACTCTATCGACGAGTTTAAGATGCATGCCGGCAAGCGTATCGAGATCGACATCACCGACCACAAGCGTGTCAGCGTGCGCGACTATGGCCGCGGCATCCCTCAGGGCAAGCTGATGGAGGCAGTGAGCGTGCTCAATACCGGTGGTAAGTATGACAGCAAGGCCTTCAAGAAGAGCGTAGGCTTGAACGGTGTGGGTGTGAAGGCAGTGAATGCGCTGAGTGCACACTTCGAGGCCAGCTCATACCGCGACGGCAAGGTGCGTACGGTAGTGTTCGAGAAGGGTAACATGGTGAGCGACACCACCGGGAATGCGGGCCCCGAGGAGACGGGTACACGCATCGTCTTCGAGCCCGACAATACGCTGTTTGTGGGCTACTCGTTCCGCTCGGCCTATATCGAGACCATGTTGCGCAACTACACCTACCTCAACACGGGTCTCACCATCATGTACAACGGCAAGCGCATCCTCTCGCGCAATGGTTTGGTAGACCTGCTCACCGACAACATGACGGCCACATCGCTCTACCCCATCATACACCTCAAGACCGAGGACATAGAGATTGCCTTCACCCATACCGACCAGTACGGCGAGGAGTACTACTCCTTCGTCAATGGCCAGCATACCACACAGGGCGGTACTCACCAAAGTGCCTTCAAGGAGCATATTGCCCGCACCATCAAGGAGTTTTACAACAAAAACCACGAATTCACCGATATCCGCAACGGCATCGTGGGTGCCATCGCCATCAATGTGGAGGAGCCGGTGTTTGAGAGCCAGACCAAGGTGAAGCTGGGCTCTACCGCCATGGAACCCGGTGGCCGCAGCCTCAACAAGTTTGTTGGCGACTTCATCAAGACTGAAGTAGACAACTACCTGCACCGCAACACCGAGGTGGCCGACACCATGCTGCAGAAGATTCAGGAGAGCGAGAAGGAGCGCAAGGCCATTGCCGGTGTCACCAAGATAGCCCGTGAGCGTGCCAAGAAGGTCAACATGCACAACCGCAAGCTGCGCGACTGCCGCATCCACTTCAACGACGCCAAGGGCGACCGCACCGACGAGTCGTGCATCTTCATCACCGAGGGCGACTCGGCGAGCGGATCCATCACCAAGAGTCGCGATGTGAACACACAGGCCGTATTCAGCCTGCGCGGTAAACCGCTCAACTCGTTCGGCCTCACCAAGAAGGTGGTTTACGAGAACGAGGAGTTTAACCTCCTGCAAGCCGCACTCAACATCGAGGATGGCCTCGAGGGGCTCCGCTACAACAAGGTTATCGTGGCCACCGATGCCGATGTCGACGGCATGCACATCCGCCTGCTGATGATTACTTTCTTCCTGCAGTTCTTCCCCGACCTCATCAAGAAGGGCCACGTATACATCCTGCAGACGCCGCTTTTCCGTGTGCGCAACAGGAAACGCCTCATCAAGGGCTATAAGAAGGAGAACGACACCGACCGCAAGAGCGACTTCATCACCCGCTACTGCTACTCCGAGGAGGAGCGCCTGAAGGCCATTGCCGACCTCGGCCCCAATCCCGAGATCACCCGATTCAAGGGTCTCGGTGAGATTTCGCCCGACGAGTTCAAGCATTTCATCGGCAAGGACATCCGCCTGGAGCGTGTCAGCCTCCACAAGAACGATGCCGTGATGGACCTCCTCGAGTTCTACATGGGAAAGAACACCATGGAACGCCAGAACTTTATCATTGACAACCTCGTGGTGGAAGAGGATAAACCGGATGAGGAGTAACGAGTTGAAAGTGGAAAGATGAAAGATGAAAGTAAACTCAAGGCTCGTACAGCAGTATTTCCTGGTACGTTTGATCCCTTTACGATAGGTCATGCGGCCTTGGTGCGCCGTGCCCTAAGCATCGTCGATGAGCTGTACATCGCCATCGGCATCAACATTGAGAAGCGCACGTTGCTTACTCTTGACGAGCGTATGGAGCGCATATCGGCTCTATATAAGGATGAGCCGCGCATCCATGTCGTCAGCTACGAGGGGTTGACCACCGACCTTGCCGCGTCCGTCGGTGCACAGTTCATCATCCGGGGCGTGCGCAGCAGCGTCGACTTCGAGTATGAGCGCAGCATTGCCGATGTCAACCGTATGCTCACCGGCATCGACACCCTGCTGCTCATCAGCGAGCCCCAGTATGCCGCCATCAGCAGCAGCATGGTGCGCGAGCTCGCCCGCTTCGGCAAGGACATCGGTCCGTACCTTCCCTGAGGGTAGCGAATAGGATCCCCCCGATGCCCCTCAAGACAGGCCATACACCCACCGACTCACTTCTTGATGGTAAACCATGAAGATACTTACGCTTGCAGTGAATAGGCGGCAAAGTGCACCTTTTTGTGTACAAAAAGTGTACAAATAAGTGTAAATCTTTTTGGCTTAACTATTATGGCACTCAGCGGATTACGCAAACAAAAGTGTACATCTGCTTTTTGAGTTGATTTATTCCCGATTGTCCAATGGTATAGACTAAGCCACCGAATAGTCTTATGCCATATTGCCGATATATATTACTCCAAGTTGCCGAATATGATTTTATTTTATTACTTTTGCAAATAATTTGAAATCTTATTGTTATGGCAGCTAAAATTAAAAGTATACTTGTTCTGATAGGAGTATTCCTAATTTATTGGTTTGGAATGTCATTCACAACAGGTTTTTTGTATCATGTATTTTCCTCGTCCGTTTTATCAGCCTTTGCGGCTAAGCTGATTTTCTCGTTTCCTTTCTTATATGTAATATTCAGGAAATCGAAGATTGCTTTAATTGGTGAAGAGACCGTTAACGAAAAGACTTGCCCTTGGTGGGTTCTATTGGGTCTTGGACTTGCAATTGCATTAATGGCAAGAATCTATTATCATCTTTTCAGTCCATACTCGGCTGGTTCCGAAAATATCACTTATCATGGATTGGAAGCGATTTGCATGTTTATAAGTATTGTGTTGATTACTCCTATAATAGAAGAACTGTTTTTTAGGAAGTGGATGGTAACGTATCTTGAAAGAAAAGATATCAAACCTATATATATACTTCTCATTACATCAGTTTTGTTTTTCATTGTCCATACGAATGCCCAATATACGTATTTCCGATTTGACACGTTACTCTCTGGAGCAATATTGTATTATATCTATACCCGCTATCGTAATATAAAGTATTGCATATCTGTACATATGATATGGAACATGGCTGTGAACTTAATTCCTATCGCAAATCAACATATGTTATTATAACATCTGATACTGCAACCGACTTATGTCAACTGTAACAGGTGAAAACAAGTTTCTTTATTAATTGCCAGAAAACATACCACCACCTCTTCTGCTATATCCCAACTTGCAACCTATCATCATCGCTGTTCTATAGTGCCAAAATTATTTATCCCTGCAAATAGAAAACGTTCTGCCTGCAAGTAGAAAGCATTCTGCCTGCAAGTAGAAAAGTTTCTATCTGCAAGTAGAGAAAGCGATAGGCAAGGAGATGCTGGAGAACAATAGGTTAGAGGCTACGATTTGGCTTTGTCATTGTCTGAAAGCCTCACAGCTTCGTAACCTTTGCGAGCAAACAACGAAAAATGTGTAAAAAACACATGCCCAAAGGCAAATGTACACTTTTGTTGGCATAATCCGCTGAGCATCATCGTAGTTAAGCCGAAAAGATTTACACAAAAATTACATCTTTTGTACACAAAATGTACACATCCGCTACGTGGGCATCACCCCCTCGGAGTTTCGCGCGAGGTACCGTGAGGGTGCGCAGAGATAGGCCTTATAGATTGTGCCGAAATAAAAAACATGTCGAAATAGTGAAGCGTCAACTACTCATTTAAGAAAGTTTAACTTTCTATAATCCGCAGAAAAATAGTGCATTGCGTGCGCTGCATAACGCTTTTTATAGCCATATATAGGGTCACAAGCGAGCGATTTTTTGCTTATTTTTGCTATGGAAAAATGTTAACTTTACTATTTATGTCAAAAGGAGCACAAACAATGATGGCCAAGGCCGAGAGCCTGGCCGAGGGTATGCTGAGAAACCTCAGCAAGGTACAATCTTTAGGATTCAGCAATGCCGACATCGAGCGCTTGAGAGAGGGTGTGAAGACCCTCGCGGCCACCGACAGCGCTGTAGAGGAGGCTGCAGCTGCACTCTCTGAGCTGCGCCGCACAAACAATGACACGATGAGCCGCCTCAACGACGATGTGGTGAACATCAAGAAAGCCATCAAGAGCCATTACGACAAGATGGAGTGGCCCGACTTCGGCATCGCCGACAAGCAGTGATGCCTACCTGAACGTAAAGGAGTTCCCCGAAAACGCCACGGCGTCTTCGGGGAATACTTTTGACCTCGCACCACTCGGCGAAACAACGCTGAGAACTGAGCTCGCAGTTATCCACGGAACAGACGTATGAGCAAGCAAGAGCTAACCTTGCTTATGCTCTTGCTGCGAGCGAAAAGGAAGAAAGCGAAGCTAAACCGAACGAAAAAACTTCGTTCCTTTGCACAACCGAGAATAAATCCTTTTCTTTGCACTATAAAAGCCTGCAAAGTACAAATCCCAGAAAACTATGCGCCCCCGCATCAGCACTATCCTCATATTCCTTGCAATACTCTCTGCCATCAGCACCTCCTATGCCTCGCCTAAGGAGAAGAAATTCAGGGAGCAGATAACGATAGGAGAACCTATTGCCGAGGGCTGCGACTCTACATCTGAATGGGGAGAATTCCAATCAGTAGAACTGCCACCCGAATATCCCGGTGGCCCAGAGGCCATGAAAGGATATATCAAGAGTAACAGGCTATATCCTCAGGAGGCTATGGAGAGGGGTATCGAAGGCCGTGTCATCGTACAATTCACTGTAGACAGCACAGGCAATATCTGCAAAGAGGATGTAGTGAGGTCCATTGACCCTCAACTCGATGGTGAGGCCATCCGTCTGATACGCAATATGCCGAGGTGGAAGCCTGGAACGGTGAGAGGAAAGCCTTGGAATGTGCGTTACACCCTGCCCGTAACTTTCGACCTCCCCGATAGCGCAACCAGGAAGGTTGTCGAAAGCCCCAAGCCTAAAGAACCGACGATAGAGGAGGCCGAGAAGAAGCCGCTCATCGTACTCATCTTTTCCGATGGGGCGGAAATCATTGCCGAGGGCAAGCAGCTCAACTACATCCCTCTCGTTGTCACCGAGTTTGACTATCTCGAGCCGTTCGGCCTGTCGCTTGCTGATATTGCCGATGCCGACACGTTGGTGCATTATATGGCAGAAGGCAAGTACGGAGAGCTTGGCAAGGATGGTGCTATAGTGTATCACGTCAAGAAGAAGAGTTATGGCGAAGTGACCCAGGCATTGAGCCAGCATTGGTTCAACAAAGGCAGCAACGAGCGACTGCGGACGATAGAGAAAAAGTCTGGAAGTGCCGATGCTGAAGTCGTAGAATACGAGTCGGAACTTGAAGGCGCATTTATTACCTATGAATTACAACCCGAATTTCCTGGTGGGGTGAAGGCATTGATGGAGTATGTAGAGGCGAATATCCGCTATCCCCAAGAGGTCAAGGAGAGGGGCATCCAAGGACGCGTCATCGTACAATTTATCGTAGAGGAAGACGGCACTCTTACTGGCGAGCAAGTAATTAAGCCCGTAGACCCACAACTCGACGCCGAGGCCATCCGCATAGCGCGTAGCATGCCCAAGTGGAAGCCTGGAGAGATTCGCGGCAAGCCCACCCGAATGAGGTTTTCCTTCCCTGTGACCTTTAGACTCAAAGAATAAGCGTCATAAGCAATCCACACCATGCCCCACCTCGAGATACAACATACCGATGATGGCTCCGCCACACTCTTCGTGCCCGTGCTCGACGAGCAGTAATGCCTACCAGCAACGTAAAGGAGTTCCCCGAAAACGCCACGGCGCTTTCGGGGAATATTATTATCATTATCCTTCGTTGATGCGATATTTTTTCTCATTCGTGCAATGTTTTCCTATTTCTCGTGTATATAAGTATGAGAACCGAGACTTACGGGATGGAAAAGGAAACGCAGACACTCATACAAGCTCTTTGCCGGCAGGATGGACAGGCACAGCGTCGTGTGCTCCAACTCTATGGCACGATGATTTTCGGGCAGGTAGCCCGTATCGTCACCTGTCAGGAAGATGCCGAGGAGGTGTATCAGGATGTATTCGTCAAGGTGTTCCGCAACATCCAGTCGTACGACAGCAGGCAAGCCTCGCTCGCCACTTGGATGAGCCGCATCGCCTACAATGAGTCGCTGAACTTTGTGCGGCGTGCCCAGCAACCGGTAATCTATGTTGATGACCGCGATGTGGATCTTGAGAGCATTCAAGACGAAGCATTGGCCCAAGTATTCCAACAGCAGGACGAAGCAACGATACAGCTGATAGAGCGCGCTCTCGACTACCTTCCACCCGAGGAACTGGCTCTCATCACCATGTTCTACTTCGACGACATGAGCCTCAAGGACATCGCCTATACCACCGACTCCACTCCGTCGACCGTGGCTTCGCGACTGAGCCGCACGAGACGTAAATTATATAGAATCATTCAATCATTCGACTATGAACAATAACATCCCTGACACTCAGCCTAAGGACGCAGGATTGCGCGAAGCAGTAGCGCGCCGAGTCCGCAGATGTCCGCAGATGCCTGCCGGCCTCAATGAGCGGCTGATGGAGCGCGTAGAAGAGATGCAGCCCCAACACTCTTCGACCCCGCATCGCTGGATGTGGCCGTCAGTTGCCGCTTGCATAGTGGCAGCGCTTATCGTAGGGCACTTTTTGCTTGATGGCAGTAGTAAAGTAGCACCCACAGCATCGACGCAGGGTACTCAGGTAACCTACGCCTCAGCCTCCGACACCGCCTATAAAAGTCCTGTCCTCGTGGATGAGTTCATCGCAAGGTTGGCGGCCAAGTATGCGGTTGAACAGGAACTGCCAGATAGCATAGCCATCACCGATGCAGGTGTAGTCAGCTTCGTTTACGTGTTTCCCGAGTATAAGGAGGCCGATGTCCTTGCCCGCATGCAACACGTTGCATGTACATATAGCCACAGTGCTCCTGGACATCTGCTTCATCTGACGAAAGATAGGCTTTTGTTTAAATTGCAAGATGCAGTAAAGGGACGTCAATACTTATGGATGGTAGAGGAGATAGGTTCAAACACATTGGTGTATGGAATAAATTCACCGCTTACTACAACCTTTTCATATGCAAGCTATGCAGGCTACAGAGAAAAATGTTTAATATTAGACAATCAATCCAAATTCTACAATTTCTAAATCACCCGCTATATGAAAAAGTTTAGATTCGCACTTCTCTTCATTACGGCATTGGCATTCGTGCTTGGCAGCTTCATTGCCATACGCAGCCAACAGAATGAAACAGAACTCTTGGTTAGGCTACTTGGAAATTGGACCACACATTTCGACGTCATCGAAAACGAACAGACAGGGGAGACAAGTGCCAGCTTCACGAACCATCCCAGCTATATATTTCGTGGTGCGGCTTATTCGTGGGATGTTCCAGAAATCGAGACTTCCCTGATTGAGGATGTTCCCACTGCGGCAGATCATAGCATTGCTCGTCGTTGGGAAAAGGTGTTATTGTTGAACTCCAAGAAATGGGACACAACAGGTTTTTCGGGCAGACATTACGAATTAAGGAATGAGGGTGAGCACACCGTACTGCACCTCTATATTTATGCACCAGCTGATACGATGAAGAACTTCTGGTTGGCGTCTGACGAAACAGCAATCGTAGACCTTAAGACTGGGAAAAACTATCGTGCTATACGCACTGTTCCTGATTGTTTTGGCAAGTATTTCACATTCAAATGCAAGAGAGGGACCCTACTTGATTTCCAAGTATATTTCCCTAAACTACCACGCGGCACTACAGAGATTGCCATCTATGGCATACCGTATCTGGACATGAATGGGAAAAGGCTTACATTGAACCAGAAGAACAAGAAGAGGCCTCTCTACGACGATAAGCCTCGATACTATGCACCTAAACTCGCAAAAGAAGAAAGCGAAGAGTATGATTCTATGAATGAACGTTCGTGGGCAGTATATAACGATGTCCATTTGATTAAGCCTGTAGAGGAGGGAACTATGGCACTATGGCGTACTCCTGATGCAACCTATGTAGCTTATGCTTACGAACAAAACTGGACACGAGAACAATTCGGGTCAAGTCATGACTTACGGCTTATTGACGATCAAGATTTTGCCTATAAAGTGAAAGATGTGCTGGGATTTTCTACCGACCATAATTTTTGGATTGAGGGATATTCGGGCGACTGTGTTGCAATTATATATGTATTTGAGCCTATATCGACAGACATAGAAGAGGTGTATTTCAAAATCGGGAAATATGCAAATCCCAAAGCCAAGATCAGAGTTTTTAGTATCGAGGAGTTAAGAGATAATCAGGCTCTCTTTGAGTACAAAGAACGACAAATTGTAAAGTAATAAAGTATATGTTTTTTACTACTCGGCGGGACAACGCCGAGAACTGAACTTACAGTTATTTGTACTTATTTTTGCACTATTGCTCTATTCCGATAGTATTGTAAGAATAATTTGCTATCTTCGCAGCAGCAACTATATGCAGGCAAGCGATGGCAAAAGTGCACTGGACACCGGAAGGATGGCGCTGCGAGAAGCAGAAGGAGCATCTGTATAGGGCTAAATGGATGGACTATCGGTCTCCATCCATCCAACTGCTTACGATGGTGACATCGGAGCGCATGCCACTGCTTGGCGAGTTGCGAGGCGAGCAGATAGTCCTCACTACGCTTGGGCATAAAGTGGCGGAAGAGATAGAGCGCATACCCTCCTACATAGGAGCATCGTCAATAGAAATCTACAATTATGTAATCATGCCCGACCACATACACATCCTCTTGCGCATCCATGACAGACTGCCCAAGCATCTGGGCCAGTATGTGCGC
>JAZPZS010000029.1:0-10995 GCA_045544835.1 Bacteroidaceae bacterium
ATCAACTTTAACGTTTATGATTTCCGCGAGGGGATTAAGCGGGTTGTCAACGAATTCAAGGACTGATATGCCGCTTGCATAACGTATTCCTCACGCGAATCTCGCGAATCTCGCAAAGAGCACGCGCATTCGCTTGTGCTAGCCATCCGGCGCGAACACACTCGGCGGAATCGCCGACAAACGCGAGCGCAGCAATGCGTTCTTCGTGAGATTCGCGAGATTCGCGTGAGACAAAAAAAGAAAAAAAGAAACTTTTGCGTGAAACAAAAAAGAATTATTAAACTAAGATATTATGGCAAAATACATCAAACAAGAATTCAAGAGCATCAATGACGACAGTGAAAACAAGGCATACTATCGCATGGAGACGTCGCGTCGGGTGACGATGGCCGAGTTTGTCAAGGAAATCTCTATTCCGGGCTATGGCATCAGCGAGGCTACGGCAGTGCAGGTGCTCAGTCAGGCAGCCACATCGCTGGCCCGCCTCATGGCACACGGCTGCGCCGTGACGATTGACGGCATTGGCACCTTCAAGGCCACGATAGGCATGTGCGAAGACAAGGAGCAGGACGCGTTTGTGGAGAACGAGCCGCAGCGCAATGCACAGAGCATCGAGGTGAACGGCGTGCACTACCGAGCCGACAAGGCACTGGTGAAGGCCGTGCGTAGCCAATGCACGCTCGAGCGTGGCCGGCAGAGCCGCATCAAGCGCTCGCCCTACACGCAGGAGGAACGCATCAGCCGCGCCATAGCCTTCATCGAAGAGCACGGCTATATGCGCACTCGCGACTATGCCAATCTGAACGATCTGTCCCTGTCGACCGCCACCGTGGAGCTGCGCAAGGTGCGCAAGGAAGAAGCATCGGGCATCCGCGCCATCGGGCGAGGAAGCAGTTTGATTTATGTGAAGGGGTGAAGAGGGATGGAACGGATAGTTGTATAACGGTAATAATATCGAAGTTGTCCAAAGCGCCTCGTGTCATTCTGAGCAACGCGAAGAATCCCGCGCAGGGACTAGGCAAGAGACACTGCGAGATCCTTCCTGTCGTCAGGATGACATCATCGCTGAAATTTTGTTTTTTGGGACATCATCTATATTGTTGCCTATATAAAAAAGAAGAATATGGCTTGCACCGTCGAATTCATAGAGTTTGTCTGCACGCAGCTTGCAGAAGCTGGCGAAGTGCACAGTCGCAAGATGTTTGGCGACTACATGATTTATGTAAATGAGAAGCCTGTCGTTCTCGCTTGCGACAACATCGCATACGTGAAGATTCACCCCGCCATTGCAGACCTGATGACCGATGCCGAGAAAGGATTTCCCTACGAAGGCGCGAAAGAGCACTACATCCTCGCCATTGAGCACAGGAGGGAGGCCGTGAAAGTAGTCAGAACACTAGAGCAGGCCTTGCCTTATCCTAAGCCAAAGAAAAAGAAGGGATAGAGGGGTAGCTGCGCTTCACTCATAACGTACATCTTCAGGGATAACCCAAGGACAGCCTGGGCTGTCCTTGCTTAGTTATTGACATTCATTTGATTATGTCTTACAAGGAAAGCCGGACAGCCTATTCCGCAACAGCCTTATTATTGATTTCAGAACACTCTGAGCACAATGATGGCCACAGATAATTATAGACAACTCGTGTTCATCCGTGTCGGAGGGCAATAGGCTATCGGTGAACTCATAATTATCAATTACGTAATTATTGGTTCACAAAATAGCATTTGACCATACAAGCGGTTAAGAGCTGCTGTATCAAAATGAAAAACAACTATCATTTTGTCATTTCGACAGAGCAATGCGACGAGAAATCTCTAATACTGACGCTGAGATTCCCCCCTTCGGTTCGGAAACGAAGTTTGCCGCCCGTAGGGGCCAAAGGCAATGACACGACATTTTGATAGTGCGTTCCCATTTTGCACACCCTCACCCGTGACGAACACAGCTTTCGTTGCAACCAAAGTTGCATACTTATGATTGCATATCACCTTGCAAATCCAATTTCATCGTTCGTATCTGGCGGAGTAGTGCCGGTAGGTCGTTGACTACGACGGTATAAATCTCCTCCTCATCTACCCGGTGATATTCGTGTGCGATAATGTCGCGCAATCCCATTATAGCTTCCCAAGGTGTATCGGGGTATTGCGAAAGATATGCGTTGTCTTTATGGTTGATGACCTTGACGCTTTCGCCAATGAAGATAAGTTGCATGCAGATGCCGCTTAAGGTGAACACACCATCTTGACTATATACAAAATCCTCGGGGCGTGTGATACGTCCCATTTGGCTTTGGACAAGCAGGATGGCATCTTCTATCCGCTCCAACAACTGGTATATCCTTTCCGCCTTGTTCATACCATTATGAGGTCTTCCCTAATAGACTTACCGAAAGCGGTATCGGCTATCTGCTTACGGTATCGCACCACATCGACACGGCAGCCGAAGAGCGCTTCCAACTGAGTCTTCATACGCGAACGCAACAGGATATTAGGCTCTCCCTCATATACTACATCCACATCGCTCCCCTCGTGCAGTTCGCCACGAGCAGCCGAGCCGAAGAGGCCAAGCTTCTTGATGCCATAGGTCTCAGCATAAGAAGCCTTGAACTGCTTCAATAGGTGTATATATTCAGAAGTCGTACGCATAATGATTAGAATTTTGTTTTGCAAAGAAACAAATTGTAATCCAAATATCCTAATGATTCAATGTTTTTTTACTGTTCGTTTCTTGATTTAGTGAAGCTACGTTTTCGTCATCGTTAACGTCATCGTACAGCCAAAGGCTGTCTCATCGTCATCGTACACGCTTGCGTGTCCTGCTCTAAAACATTAAAAATAATTCACATTTCATAATCGTAATTCAAAATTAAACCGTACATTTGCAACATCTCTCGCCGATACCTTAATTCATTTGTGCGGATTAAGGTGGAAGGGCGGGGATGACATAATGGAAAAGGCGTTTACTTGGACGCTTTGGTTTTGACTCTGTAGAACTTCGCAACTTCTTTAAGATTTGTCAAAAACAAAGCAACGGTGAATGCCTCATGGGTAGTTTTTCGTACTCCTTTGTTATACTGGTCGTGATGATTGGTGTGATGTAAGGTGGCGTATATACTATCGGCGTGAGGCTTCGCGTTGCTCGTTTCGACAAATCGGGCAATGCGAAGGCCTTACAGAGTGGAGCGAGCAACAGGTACTGGCTTCACGCTTTTTTTTATACTATAAACGGAACTATAGTTTGCCATATGAGGCCGGTGGCACACATTAAACACATTTAAGCACTATGAAACGTGTGAAGAATTTCTTTTTGAAGAGTGGCCTCCTCATGATGGCCATGGGTATGGCGTTGGTTTCATGCAACGAGGAAGACATCAACGGAACAGAGAATGGCGGCAAGGAAGAGCCCCAGAAGGCCACTGCTGTAACATTAGAGTACACCAACGTGGTGACCAAAGACATGTTGCAATATTGCGACATCGTGTTGGAGTACAACGATGGCAGCGGTGCCAAGACTGAGATTGTCACCGATACTATGTGGGTGAAGTCCTTTACCACCAATCTTCCCTGCACCTACACCTTCAGCAAAAAGGTAACCCTGAAAGAGGGCATTGACATGACTTCGGTTGAGAAGGTAAAGATTCTTAAGAACGGACACATCAGAAGTTACACCATCCTTGATGCTGAAGGAAACTCAATGAAGAAGGGAGAGGTTTCATCTAACATTGCCACCATGACCACATCGTGTGCCAACTTCCTTGCTGGCATAGAGAAGGGTTCGTTCAACACTACCAATACTTACGAGTTCGATGCCGCGGGCAAACTGAAATAAGTTAATAATAAATTAAAAGAATATGAAAAAGAGTCTATTGAAATGTAGCCTCTTGCTGATGGCATTGGGCGTGGCCTTCGTGTCGTGCAACGACGACATCAGTGGGCAAGACGTTCCCGATGGCTACGTTCCCGGCGAGTATCACTACTCATTGTGTGTGCCCAATGCCAATGACGAAAGGTTGTTAGTGCTTGATAGCATCACCGCTCCTATCAAGAGCATCGGCTCATGTCCCGACTGGGCAGTTGCTACCGTAGCAGAGAGTACGCAGGACAATCACCCTGCTGTGCGCCTAACACTCAAGGATTGCGGTCCTGGCGTGATGAACAAGGATGACATTGAGATCTTGTCTGAATATGGCGACAAAGTGGTGTTGTCATTGACCCAGAGCCTTTATTTCGTGGCCGACGACAACTCTTTGGACGATTTCTTGACCGATTGGGAAAATGCCAAAGTGGTCAGTATCTACTCTGACCGTGCATACCAGTTGATACCCACTCCCTGGGCCGATGAGACCATCACTACATTGCCTGAAAACATCCGCTACGATGTAAAGAAAAAGGATGGTTGGGAGATGGCTTTCTCGTTTATGAACAGAGAGACTTTTGATGACTGCAACTATTTCGCCTTGTACAATCGCTATCTGGGTACACTGCGTATATTCTATTATGTGACCAACCCCACGACAACAGGTTCAGATTATTCATTCGAGGTGGATATGGGCTCAGCAAATAAGTACCATAAATTTCCCTTCTATCATGCTTTGGCATATGGTATTCCCTCCAATCATGCCTCTCTGAGCCATACAATGGACTTGCTGGGAAATGAAAAATCACAATTCACCTTCAAGTCATTCTTCGCACCTTATAGGTCGATAAGTTCTACGGCTCTCACCAAGGGCTGGACCGCCTTTGATATTGATGCATCGGCCTATAACCCTCATGAAAAGAGGTGGGTTGATGTAGATGAGCAGTTGCAGATTGTTTGCCGCTCAGAACTGAATCAGGAAGTATCATTGACAGGAAGCCTTACAGCCAATATCTCAGGTAAGTATTCATCGGCCGAGCAGACTGCATCTGCGGCCAGTGGCGTGAGCAGCACCTTGAAAACCATTGGGAACATTGCTGGTGATGTGCAGAATTCGGCATTGGCAGCTATTGAAAAACAGGTGACGGGAAAGTCATTGGATACGTATTGTTATTATGCCGGCGTTGCCTGTAACGTTGCTGCTTTTGCGTATGACTATCTGATGGAAGAGATGGATAGGAATGATGAGCAGATTGTAGACTCTATGCCTGGCAAAATTGAGATGAGTCTGACTGGTGATATCAAACTCTCGGGATATATCAACAGCCTCTCTTCTAACAGTATATCTCCGATAACATTAAGGGGAAGCACTTTTAAAAACACCAATGCGGACACCCACTTCGGGCAGGGAGTGTGGGGCTTGGTTACCGACCCTGTCATCTATGTCGTGGAAGACTGCATGATGGGTAATGTGAGCCATTTCAACCTGTCTATCAATGGTGACGGTACCTACGGATGCTCTGAAGCAGAGGACTATAATCTGCGTATGATTTCGTTCTTAGATCCCAGTAGCATACAGGTATGCATCAATAAAGATGTATTTCCCGATGTATCAGAAGTGAAAACCACTATCGACTATGGAGTATATCCTGATGAAGAAAAAGGGCACACCTCTAAGTATGCTGAACTATTAGGATTGAATCGTCCCACTATAGAGATAGTCAAAGATGCAAAGAGCGGTATATATAGGTCAAAGAACGCTAACAATACAGTCAAGTATGTTCATGCTCCCGATACAAGCTTTATGTCTAAGTTTCTGGGAGAGACCCTCGAAAACTGCAAAGTGGTGAAGCAGGCCGGTGCTGACTATTCATACTATGGTAAAGTAGTCAATGCCGAAGGCAAGAAGTTTATCATGCAGCCACAGGTATGCTTCCCCATAAAAAAGACAAATAAGGGTACTCTGCTTTGCGATGGCGAAATGCCCGATTTTGTTGTGTTGGTAACCATTACCTTCAAATCGAATGGACGCACCTTTATGTTCAGCCAACGTTACTTGCCTGAGATAAAGACGTTAAAGAGACACGAAGCGAAATCCATGGAAAATCTGCTTCTCGATTATGAAGAGTTCGGTATGAACTTAGGAGGAAATGTCGATATGGTTTATCCTTCTTTATTTAATATCGTACAAAAAAACGCGTCTATACTACGATGTATTCCTTTTCCTTAAAAAAACAACGTATGAAAACTATTAAATTCTATGCAACTACGACGGCTATAGCCTTATGTGCTGCAACCATCACCTCGTGTTCACCTGACGAGGACATCACGCCCGATGATACCCAATATCACGGCGAAGTGACAGTGTATGATCAAGTAAAATACCTCCAAAACAACATTGTAGAGGTTGATTCGTTAGGCAATTTTGAACAGCGTGTCAATGGCGCTCCGCTCAACCCTGTAGATACTACCGAACTGTATATCGGTGTAGCCAATTTGTCGGATGCAGCCGAGATGTTTCAAGGTTGGTTGTCGCCCGATACGGAGGTGAACTTATCGGCTCCCTCAACCATCGATATGGAAGCTGGACTGAAAGATGAGAACGGGCAACTGCAGGAGACCGTTTACTTCAAGGTCGTAGACGAGGCCCCCACATTGGCGGAGGTAACCTTTGCCAAGGGAACGGTGATGAAGCATGTGTCTAAGATAATCTTTATCAAGGATTCAGCATGGCCTGAAAATGATGAATCGAAATATCTTATTGGTGACATCTTATATGACTTTCCATGGGTGGAAAAGAGTAGTCGTAACAACATGGTATGTATCAGGGAGTCAAAAAAAGGTGTTTCAGGTCTGTTTCTCTATATTGAACATCTTACAATCGGTATGAGTAGAATGTGGGAAGGAAGATTTGCTTCAGAATCTTTGGCAAAAGAAGCATCTAACATATTAATGAAAGATTGGGATATGTTTGTCGCCTTCTTTGATGAAGCGGGTGAGGGTAAACTGGAAAAGGACCAGTTTTATTGGTATGATAAATGGTACATAACAGGACATTACGCTATAAGATTGTCCGATAACCATATTGAATGGTGGGATATATTTTTTAAAAGCCCAGCATTTTATCCTATTGTAATTAAAACCTTTTAATTGGTAAGACTTTCAGTTGGTGAAATGAAATCTGCAAAGATTGTTCTACTCTATATATCCGTGTGTGCCCTATGGTCATGCACGGATATTGAGTCTTTGCCCACAGCATCGGCAAGGAAGGAAGTCTTGGTACTCTTCTCACCGAACGGCTTGGGCGACAACGGTTATAATGACCAAATGCTACGAGGGGTGGTAAGATATGCCAATAGTGACAACGCCTCGGGAGTTGATGTAGATTACTACTGCCCAACGTCATTGGCAGAGGGTGAACAGATTGTTGCTGCATGGTGCGATACGACTCAGGACAAGGCGCAACGGTTATTGGTGTTGGCCAGTTCAGCATATAAGGAGGTTGTTGATAGACAATGCTTAGAGTGGAATTTGGACATCACACACAATCAGGTGTTGCTATTTGAAAGTGAGCATAGCACCGTCCCCGGTATATCGACCTTCGGTCTATCGATGTATGGCGCAGCCTATATGGCAGGGGCTATAGCCGGTGAGATAAGTTATGCTCCACTAATAGTGCTGGCCAATGCATCGGACAAGTCTATACGCATGGCTGCTGATGGCTTTCGAGATGGATATACGGCTTGCCGTGATGATGCAGAAACTGTGGATATCGTCTATTTGTCTGATACAGACGCGGGGTATGCTATGGCCGATTCGGTCTATCGATTGATGTATGATTGGGGAATGCGCTATAACTTTATATTCCCGGTGATGGGTGGTTCCAACATGGGAGTGTTCAGGTATATGCGTGAGTATCCTCGCGGACTCTATACGGTGGGAACGGATGTAGATCAGAGCCATCTGTGTAACCAAATGGTGGGTAGCATGGTGAAGCATATCGACCGTGTGGTAGAGGAGTATCTGACGAGGTGGGCGGCAGGTGAGGAATTGCCCAATCACAGGGTGTATGGCTTGGAGAGTGGCTATGTGGACTGGCTTCCATCGTACAACTTCAATGGAGTGTTTGATGAAATATTAAGCCGTGCGCGAGTAGAGGCTATAGCAAAGGAACAGAGTTATGGAATGGAATAAAAGCATTATCGCGTGGGGGATGTTGCTGGTGTTGTGCATGTCGTGCAGCAAGGAACAGGGGGTATTGCCCGAAGATACCGTAAAGTGGGAGACACGCAAGGTGGCTGTGGTACTACCTATGCAGAATGGATTGGACATACATTGGAAACGTACGCTGAACCAATGTGCCGATGATCTGAAGCAAGCCTTTGCCATGCAGCAGAAGGGTATAGCCTTGGAATATGAATGGTATGACGAGGATAGTGAAGACTTGGAGCAGCTGGCCGATGAACTATCGAAGCGTCAGGAGGTGGTGGCCGTAATAGGTGGATATCATTCGGATAATGCCCGTACGTTGGCTTCGAGGTTTTGTCGCTCACAAGTAAAAAAGACATTCTTTACCTTGGCTACGACAGAGGAGTTGGTGCGTGGATTCTCTTCGGCTGGTTGTCTGTGGGCAATGAATGAAACGGATATAGCTCAGTGTGAGGTATTACTGGTCAAGGCACACTCTTATGGAGCAAAGAGTGTAGGTTTGATTGCCGATGGGGGCACTCTGTATGGAAAGACCTTCGTGGAGTGGTTTGCCTTTCAAACCAAGGAGATGGGGATGGAGGTAAAGGGTATCTATAACTATGAACATAGCAGCATAGAGGAAGAGGCGGCCAAGGCTATGGCATCGGGAGCCGACTATCTGATATGTGCGCCCAATGATGTGGAGGGCATCCGCAAGATACAGGAGGCAATGTTTAGGCAGGCTACCATCGGGGTGCCACCGCCAAAATGCCTGTATTCGGATATTGCCTACGGCACCGATGTAATCAAACAGCTGGGGGCACAGGCCAACGGATTGGAGGGTGTGTATGCGGGGAGCGACCCCGAGAGCGGATTCGACATCCGTTACGAAGTGACCTATGGCGAACAAACCACTAATGGCGAAGCACAAGTGTACGATGCAGCAATGATGGTGGGGTATGCCTGTTACCTGCAACTGCTGCAGGAGAAACTGACGACAAACGATGCACTCAGGATATTGGTCGATGGTCGGGACGACCAGCAGCATACGTGGTCAACGAAGGGGATGAGCGATTTTGTCACCGAACTGACACAAGGGGGGCAGCCCGACTTGAGAGGAGTATCGGGCATGTTGGACTTTGACAAAAAGGTCTACACCAATGTGCTCTCAAGCGTATACCATAACTATATGGTGCATGATGGGAGATACATCATATTGGATTACAATGCAAGTAATAGTTCAGCGCGAACCAGTGAGGCCTTAGCAGGGTGGAACTGGAAAAATAACCGTATGCAAGAATTTGGAGATAGCACTTCGATAGGGCCTGCCTATCCTGCATTGCATGAGAAGTGGGCACTTCTGGTCGCGGGTTCTTCGGGTTGGAACAACTATCGGCATCAAGCTGACGTGTACTATATGTATCAACTATTACGTAATTATGGATATGACGATGACCATATAGTCCTTATTGCAGAAGACGATATCGCCTATAACAAGAACAACCCAAATCCAGGAGTAGTGAGTATCCATGTAGGAGGAACGGATGTGTATGAAAACTTGATTATAGACTATCATCCATCTGAGTTAATGCCTGAAGATATAAAGGCAATCTTGTGTGGAGAAGAGAGTGAGCGGCTACCTCATGTGATATCTGCAGATGAGGATGATAATGTGTTTTTCTTCTGGAGCGGACATGGCATCTCTGAACACCTGATGTGGCTGAACGATAGAAAAGGGTTTTCGAGAGAACTGGCCCACGAGACATTCACATCGATGCACGAAAAAAGATGCTACAGAAAACTGTTGTGCTTGGTAGAAACATGCTACAGCGGCAGTGTCTTTGATGTGGTGGAAGGATTGCCAGGCATACTTGCGATTACTGCAGCCAATGCCAATGAAACATCGAAAGCCGATGTCTACAACTGTGACCTGGAGGTATGGATGTCAAATCGCTTCACGCTGACTTTTCAGGAATGCATAGCAGAGAATCCAGCCATCGCCATGCGTGAACTATATTATCGCTTGTTCAATAATACCGTAGGTTCGCATGTCACCGTATTCAATGATGCTCACTACGGCAACCTATACACCAATACCATGCGAGAGTTCTTGGAATAAACCATCCGTTGTGCATAAAGAAACTCTATAAGGTCTCAGAAGAATAGGCGTAGACGTACTGAGGAGGTCTTATAGAGTTGTCTTGTTCGCAAAAAGTCCCTATAGTATATTGTCCTGTCCTTGTCCTCTTTCCGCCCAATCTCCAAGCCAAACGAAAAGAACGCAGCCATGAGCGATTAGGAAAAAACAAGAAGTAAGCGAAACGTGAGTTTTTGAGTTAATAAGTTTTTGAGTTGGGTAAGTCTATACTTCCGATTTCAGTGCCGTGTAAGCAAATCACAGGGTTTGCCTTACATTTTGCTACAAAATTTTTGTACAAGATTTCCTCACGTTTCGTCTCGCAGATGGTAAATAAAGGTGAGTTGCAAAGAGATTTCCAAGAAAGGATAATCTGTCTGGGCCTCCTCAGATGTCGTCGGCGTCGACGTAGCCATTGAGGACGGCGTAGATGGTGAGCCCGGGTACGGACTTTATTCCCAGCTTCTCGGTGATGTTCTTGCGGTGCGAGATGACGGTGGTGAGGCTTATGTGCAGGCGGTCGGCAATCTGCTTGTTCATCAGTCCGCGGGCAATGAGTGCCAGCACCTCGACCTCGCGTGCCGAGAGTTCGTGTTGCGTGCGTTGGCCCTGAGGGGGCTTGGGAAGTGCTTGCAGGCTATCTCCGTAGCCTTGCAGTGCCATCAGGCTGCGTGCCAGGGCCTGCTCGCCCTGCATGGTGTTGAGCGTGGGGATGCCTTGCAGGGTGGGATTGGTGTCGTCGCCCACCAGCACGATAGCACGGAGATGATGGTTGCGGAAGTAGTTGATGCGCGACAGGTATATGCTGGCCGAG
>JAZPZS010000030.1:0-3136 GCA_045544835.1 Bacteroidaceae bacterium
CACAATGGGTCGTATGCACTCTGACGCTCAGTTTGCCGGTTCTTCTTCAGTTCCTGCACACGTAGAGATGATGGGCTTCCTCGGCATCGGTAACAACCCCATGGTAGGTTGCACCGTAGCTTGCGCCGTTGACGTAGCTCAAGCTTTGAACAAGTAATCTGATATACAGATTATAACACAAGTCCCTGCAATCGAATAGGTTGCAGGGATTTTTGTTTGCACTCGTTTCTGTAAAGTACAAGCGGAAAGCAGCAAGAATCTCACCTGTTCTGTTTGCAAGAAATCTCCACAAACGAGAGGTTGCAAGTGTGCTAAACTCACTCTAAATCCTTGAAAGTCGTGTTGAGAGAATCGTAAAAACTCAATCTCTGGAATACCCCCAAATATAGAAAAATGGGCAGTTTTTGACAATGTTTTGCGACTTATACGCGACCATTTTTGCCATTTTTGCCATATGGTCGCAAAAATCAGCATAACGCACAGCATTTCAGTTTGATATAAGGATTTTAAGTGCTTCAAATTGTCAAACATTAAAAATCAAGAAAGATGACAAGAAGTTCATTTTCAGTGCTCTTTGCAATAAGAGAGAGTAAGGCGAGGAAAAACGGTAATGCGCCAATTGAGACCACAATTACCGTGATGGTGAGAGAGCAAGCTTTTCCACAGGAAAATTGGTCAATATCGACAGGTGGGATAAGACCAGACAACAGGTAAAAGGAAAAGATGAGGAGGCCAAAAGTCTCAACCAATTCCTGCAAGCCGTAAGGAACAAACTCTACAAGAAAGAATCAGAGTTAATGGAGCGTGGCTTTGTGGTCACTGCTGAGCTATTGCGCGATGCTTACTTTGATAAGGTAGAAGCTTTGAAGGAGAACTATTAATAATCTTGTGTAATCCGAATGATTTGTGGTTTACAATAAACGCGGATTATTGTATACAACATCCTATGGCAACTTCCTGTATATTCGTGTGTTACATTCCTTTTGTGGATAGTGATAGGTGAAAGACGAAAAGTCGTGTTTAATGTATTACCACAACCTCTGCATGAATTGGTTGGCAAACTCTTCCCAGTTGTACCAGTCGTGGCCGCCTTTGGTCACAGTCATCTCGTGGCGATAGCCCTTGCGTGTGAGTGAGCGGGAGAAGAGCTGCATGCGGGGGTGATAGAAGTCGATGTTGCCTATCATGATGGAATAGAGCAGTGGCGGGTTGAGGAACTGCGTGTCGAGCTTGCGCCTGAATCCTTTGTAGAACGAGGAGTGCTCGCTGTGGCGCAACACGGGGTGCACCATGGAGGAGAACATGCCTACGTAGCCAAAGGTCTCAGGCGAGTTGGCCGATATGTGCATGGCCTGCATGGCACCGATGCTGAGGCCGGCAATGGCGCGGTGCTCCTTGTCGGGGATGGTGCGGTAGATGCTGTCGATGGTGCCCACGACATCGTCCACGAAGGCGTATTCTACCATGCCGTCGACCTCATAGAAGGCTTCGATGGCGCCCTTCAGGCGTGACTTGCCGTAGTCGCGCTCGTTGTTGTACTGGTTCACGTTGGGCAACACCACGATGGTCTCCTTCATCATATCGCGTGCGGTGAGGCTGTCGATGTTGTGGAGCAGGTTGGCATTGTGTATCCACGACAGCTCGTTGCCTCGCGCTCCGTGGAGGAGATACAGCACAGGGTAGCGCTCTGTGGTGTGGTGGTAGTCCTTGGGAAGATAAACGTACATCCTGCGCTCGCGCGGTCCCTCTACGGAGCACCCGTGCATGCACTCATCGAGGATGCCTTCGTAGTGGACATCGGCGTTGAGGGTAGGGTATTGGGCGTTGGTGGCGTACTTCGATGAGCTGCACGATACGGCAGCGAGACCTGTCAGCAGGAGGGCAATGTATTTATACCATTTCATCGCTGTAGTGCCTCCTCGTACATGGTGATTATCTGGCGGGTCGACTCGCTGATGTCGTACCTCTTGGCCGACTCGGCATAGCGCTTGCTCATGGCCTTGCGCTCGGCGGGATGCTCGATCCACCAGTCTATCTTCTCAGCCAAGGCTTTAGCATCGTTTACGGGGAACAGGCTGCGCTCGTCGAGGGCAAACTGATGGGTGGCCGATAGCTTACTCTGTGCTATGACGGGCACGGTGCCCTGCTGTATGGCTTCGAGGCAGGAGAGGCCTTCGACCTCGGTGCGGGCGCAGTGGACATATAGGTACGATGTGCGTGCGAGGGCTCGCAACTCCTCGGCGCTGTAGAATCCGAATACGGGTTCGTGCGTCACAACGCCATCCTTGACGAGGCGCTGGGCGGCTTTCATGATCTTCTTGGCCTTCGGTCCGTTACCGGCAAAGTGGAGCGCTATCTCATGGGCATGGGCCGAGTGGCACATGGCCTCGATGAGTGTCTTCTGTGACTTCTCGTTGGAGAGTCGGCCGATGCAGAGTATGCGGTAGGGGTTGGTCTGTGGCTCTTCGGCATCGGAGGGAATGTCGTGGAGGACGATACCGTTGGATATGACCCTCAGCGGGGCGCTGTAGCCGTTCTCTACGAGGTGGCGCTTTACGGTCTCAGTGGGGCACTGCACGCTGGCACAGTGATTGTATACGGATGATCTCCACCATATGTTTACCAGCTTGTTGATGATGGTGCCGTCGCTGAGTCCCAGGTTGGCGGTGATGTTCTCTGTGAAGATGTGGTAGGTACCCACGCAGGGTTTGTTCAGCTCCTTGGCCATCTTCACGGTCGTGGCCTGTAGGGGGAATCCCTCCATCAGATGTACCACATCGGCCCAGCCTACAGCCTCTCTGATGACACGCTTGGGCAGCTTGGGATAGCGGTAGCCGTTGGCCTTGATGATGGGTTCAAAGATGGGGAACACGAAGTGTGGCAGGGGATAGTCGGGCTGCATACCGCCCTCTTCGGGGTTCTCGCAGGCAAGCAGGCGCACATCGATGCCTTCGCCTATCAGTCTGCTCCTCAGTGATGTTACGGCCGAGCTAACGCCGTTTCCCCGCATATATACGTTATTGCATACAATCAAAACTTTCATAACAATCGTTTATTAAAATAAATTCAACTTTGCAAGTTTAATTTATGGGTATAAAGGAGTCAAATGGAGTTAAAAGGAGATAAATGCCGATAG
>JAZPZS010000031.1:0-19388 GCA_045544835.1 Bacteroidaceae bacterium
GTCCTCATTCTGTCGATAGAATGGTTAGAAATTCTCTCCGCACTCCCAGTACCAAATAATTTCAGCGAAGTGAGACTCGAGTCTCACCATAGAGAGATTGCAGTCTCTACATACAGAAATTCCAGTCTCACCACATAGAGATTGGAGTATCGCAGTATAGAGATTGAGGGGACGGAGGTTTATTATTTATTGTCAAAACAACTTTCTAATAAAAACGCACCTCGTAAATCTCTTTTTGAATGTAATCCAGGAATCGTGCAGCATGTGCTCCGTCCATTTGTGTATGGTGGAATTGGAAAGAAACGGTCAAGGTGGTTTTGAACCACGCACGTTTGTACTTGCCCCAAATCATGAACGGATTGTTGAAAATGCCACTATACATACCTACTGCACCATCAATTTCATATTGTGCCAATGAAGAAGTGCCTATCACCATACTCTGATGTGAAAGGTCGTGGTCGGTACAACTCTGTGCTACTTGTTGAGTTAAGCGTAGATAATCATTACTGAATAGCTGTAAATTGTCGTTGAATGGAAGATCGCACGAACTTACTTCGCCAGCGCTGTTAGCAACGATGGTATTTACTGCGATAGTATCGAACCGCATCAACTTACCACTCACGGGAAGCATATAAAATTCTTTGATTTTACTCGCTGCCATTCCAATGCAATAGCACATCAGCATATTAAATTTCAATCTTTTCTTTCTGCTGATTTTTACAAGATTGGAGACATCAAGTGTCTTGAAAAATGTAACCATCGGCATTGGGGCGTTCATCCACATCTCAAAAGCGTAAGCACGAGTGGTTGTTTGAGGATTGACTTCTTTCATACTTTTCTGTCATTAAGTTTGTAAATGAAGTTGCAAAAGTAGATGAAGTAGCCGACATTGGATAGAACAAACGAGACTTCTATATAGGAGTAGTAAACAAGTCGGAATAGGGAGTTGAAACTTCGAGCAATGATAAAGGAGTGTATCCACACAACTTATTGAACTCCCGTATGAGGTGTGACTGGTCTGCATAACCGCTTGCGTATGCCAAATCAGCTTGATTGATTTTACCCTGCTGATGCTGCATCAGCCATAATGCCTTTTGAAAGCGGACAATACGAGAATACTCTTTGGGATTCATCCCTACATGCAAATAGAACTCGCGTTCGAATTGTTTCTTGCCCAAACAACAAATTGAAGATAACTCAGTTACAAGGGTATGAGGAGCAACACATAGTTTCTCTACGGCTGCATTTATCCGCATTACTCTGTATGTCGTATCGTATGTCGTATTTGATAGTCGTGACAATAACCATTCCTCGATGAGGTTTATACAAATGTCGTTATCCTTACATTCGAATACTTGTGCAGCCAACTCGTTCAGTTGTTTATCCTCAATGTCATAGCCTGAAACCTCTTGGTTATAAAAAGATGATGCAGGAGCATTCAGAAATGTATTCATCGTATGCGGATAGAATACAGCAACAATCATTTCGACATTACCGTCAGCTTGCAGGTGTGAAGAAAAATTAACTTGCCCACTGATTGTCAGTTTATTTTGTATTGTACCCAATTCCGGTATAAATAGCGGTGTTCGCTTATGAAAAATGATTTGAGGACATCCAATAGGGAATGTATAGGTATTCAGCAATTGAATACTACTGAATACCCAATAATACCTTACATAAGGTTGTAACAACTCACATGGCTTATAAAACTTAAATTCCTCTTGAATCATATTGCAAAATTACAAAGAAGCCGTAACAATAAAGCATATACAAGCAAATTATTACGACGGGTAGTGTGTTCCCGTCACAGCGGATAGATATCCGCTGCTAACGAGTATCAGGGTCTGAGCCCCGAGAGAATAGTCCAAAATCCACAGAAGGTTTTCGAAGAATAGGCGCAGACGTACTTCGAAGGCCTTCTGTGGATTAATAACCTTTACAAAACTATGAGAACGTTATCTGCTAATATACCACCAGCCCAACCAAAGCTCCTAAGCCTATTACGGAGAAAGGGCCGAGTTTCTTGAGGTACAGGGCAATGAAGGCGACGATGCAGATGACAAAGCTCTTCCAATCGATGAAGTTCTCGGGGGTGGCCAGGCTGAGGGCAGCGGTACCGATGAGACCCAGCACGGCGGGACGGAGACCACTCATCACACCACGGAAGATGGGGTGGTCTTTCCAGTGGGCGTAGACCTTGGCAAGCAGCAGCACGATAATGAACGAGGGAAGCACCACAGCAAAGGTAGCGGTGAACGAGCCGAGAACGCTCATGAACTCTGACGCTCCGGCCTTGGCCAGCACCTCGTAGCCGATGTAGGTGGCCGAGTTGATGCCGATAGGCCCTGGGGTCATCTGCGAGATGGCAACGATGTCGGTAAAGGTGGTGTCGTCAATCCAGCCGTGCACCGTGACCACCTGGTTCTGGATGAGCGAAAGCATGGCATAGCCACCACCGATAGTGAACATGCCGATGAGGAAAAAGGTCAGGAACAGCTCTACGTATATCATACGGCTTTACGATTATTGTACCAACTGATGAAGGCGGCAACGACGATGACACATATCAATATATATATAGGCGACACACTGAGAAGGCACACGAGCGCCATCGACGCTATCCAAACTATCCACGACCACCAACGCATCTTGGTAGCCTTGAGCATGTCGATCATGGGCACACCAATGAGGGCTACCACTACGGGGCGGATGCCCTTGAAGGCCTTGATGACATAAGGATTATCCTTATAACTGGTAAAGAACATCGCCACCAGCAGGATAATAAGGAAGGGGGGCAAGCAGCTGGCAATGGTAGCCACCACACTGCCCTTGGTGCCGCGTAGACGGTGACCGGTAAGGATAGAGATGTTGACGGCAAAGAGTCCGGGCGCCGTCTGTGCCAAGGTGATGATGTCTACAAAGTCTTCATCGCCCAGCCATCCGCGCTGCACGAGTTCGCTCTTTATCGCCGCTATCATGGGAATGCCACCGCCAATGGTGAAGGCACCAATCTTTCCGAATACGAGGAATATCTGCCAAAGGCTTATCATAAATGTATATTTTTTCTTGGCAATAAAAATAGATGTTGTTCAAAATGTTTCGTGTCATGCTGAACATCGTGAAGCATCTCGCAATGTCGGTGGCAAAGCCTACTGCGAGATCCTTCGTTTTCACTCAGGATGACACCATCGCGGTAAACATTTGTATCATTGGACTACTACTATAATATTGCCTTTTTTTTATTCTCTTAATGGAGTGCAAAGGTACAACAAGCCGAGCGGAGAACAAAGCAAACTTGTTTGTTTTTTATTCCGAGGCGCAGTGTCCCTTCTGCTTGTAGCTACAAGCTAAAGGTACAACAAGCCCGGAAAATAAAAAAATAAACAATTTATTTTGTTGTCCTATCTGCATATTGTATCTTTGCGGATTAGAAGCTGTTTTGATTTTAACGTTAATATGTATTTGAAGAACTTTTCGGATTATCTGAGACCATTTCGGGCATCTTTACCCTCTCAATTCTTGCAAATAGACCACTATTTGCTTCGCCCCGAGAGGATAAATCTATCCCCAAATGCCTCTCAGCTAAACTCGAAATAAAATCCAAACAGTTTCTTAAAGTAAAAAGATTGTATGAACCGACTACTCGTCATTGACCGCGACGGCACTATTCTCGTGGAGCCGCCCGTGGACTATCAGATAGATAGTATAGCAAAAACGGACTTTGTGCCCGGTGCCATCAGTGGCATGAAAGCCATCAGCAACCTTGGCTACCAACTCGTCATGGCCAGTAACCAGGACGGACTCGGCACTGCCAGTTTCCCCATGGAGGACTTCCTGCCCCCACAAGAAATGATGCTCAAGGTGCTCGCCTCAGAGGGTGTGCAGTTTGACGACATCCTCATCGACCCTACGATGCCCGAGGAGAATGCTCCTACGCGCAAACCGGGCATAGGCATGTTTGGCAAATACCTCACAGGCAATTACAACCTTGCAGAGAGCTACGTGATTGGCGACCGCCTCACCGATGTGATGCTGGCCAAGAACCTTGGTGCTCGCGCCATCTTGCTGCAGTCGCCCGAGAAGGCCGCCGACGCACTCGCCGAGCAAGGCCTTACTGAGACATGTGCCCTGTGTACCACCTCGTGGAATGAGATTGCCGAGTATCTGCGCCGTACACGCCGCGTAGCCTCAACGGAGCGCAACACCCGCGAGACGAAGATTGCCGTGACCGTGGACCTCGACGGACATCTGCCCACGAACATCGATACGGGACTGAAGTTCTTCGACCACATGCTCGACCAGATAGCCCACCATGGCAGCATCTCCCTGCAGATACAATGCCAGGGCGACCTCGAGGTAGACGAGCACCACACGATGGAGGATGTAGCCATTGCCCTCGGCAACACCCTGCGCGAGGCATTGGGCGACAAGCGCGGCATAGAGCGTTACGGCTTTGCCCTCCCCATGGACGAGTGCAAGGCGCTCGTACTGCTCGACCTCGGCGGACGTATCGACTTTGACTGGGATGTTACCTTCACCCGCGAGTATGTGGGCGACACACCCACCGAGATGTTCCGCCACTTCTTCTACTCATTGTGCGCAGCCATGCAGTGCAACCTCCACATCAGCGCCCGCGGCGACAACAACCATCACCTCATCGAAGGGGTATTCAAGGCCTTTGCCCGCAGCCTGCGTGCCGCCCTACACCGCCAACCATTCAACTACGATTTACCCAGTAGCAAGGGAGTATTGTAAGAGATGGCGGATGATGGGAATAACTGCATGTAATCCTTGATGCGGTAATTTTTTTCCACTATTTCGTTGTTGTATTCAATAAAAAAGTATCTTTGCAGAAGAAATCTTTTAGCATCACTAAATAGGAAACACAAAAATGAAAGCGTTAGTAAAGAAAGAGCCCGGAAAGGGCATTTGGATGGAAGACGTTCCCATGCCAAAGGTAGGTGTGAACGATGTACTCATCAAAATTAAGAAGACCGCTATCTGCGGTACCGACTTGCACATTTACAAGTGGGACGAGTGGAGCCAGAAGACTATCAAGACTCCTATGACTATCGGTCATGAATATGTGGGTGTAGTTGCTGAGGTGGGTCCTGGCGTACGCAATATTAAGGTGGGCGACCGTGTGACGGGCGAGGGGCATATTGCTTGTGGCCATTGTCGTAACTGCCGCCGTGGTCTTCAGCACATCTGTGAGAATAGCATCGGTGTGGGTGTGAATCGCGATGGCGCTTTTGCGGAATATCTTTGCATACCTGAATCGAATGTAGTAAAACTCGATGAGCGTATCTCTGATGACATGGCTGCTATCATGGATCCCTTCGGTAATGCAACTCATACAGCTCTCTCTTTCCCCCTCTTGGGTGAGGATGTGCTCATTACTGGAGCTGGCCTCATTGGCACTATGGCTACTGCTATTGCCCGCTTTGCTGGAGCTAAGAATATTGTCGTTACTGACCTGAGCGACTACCGACTCGAGATTGCCAAGAAGATGGGCGCTACCTGCACTGTGAATGCTTCGAAGGGCGAGACTGTACAGGGTGCGATGGACTCTCTCGGCATCCGTGGCTTTGATGTGGGACTTGAGATGTCGGGTGCTCCCGTAGCTTTCCGTGAGATGGTTTCCAAGATGTATAACGGCTCCAAGATAGCTCAGCTTGGCATCCTTCCTCCCACAACAACGGTTGACTGGAGCGAGATTATCTTCAAAGCACTTACCATCAAGGGTATTTATGGTCGTGAGATGTGGGAGACATGGTACAAAATGGAGCAGATGCTCATTTCGGGTCTTGACCTTACACCGGTGATCACACACCATTTCCCCATTGCCGAGTTCCAAAAGGGATTCGATGTGATGGAGTCTGGTCAGTGTGGAAAGGTTGTGCTCGATTGGGAATAATCGGGTTGGATGCTTTCAAGGCTCAGATTATGATGAGCTGCAAGATATGATAAGAATCGGTGATGCATGCATCGCCGATTCTTGTTTGTCTAATTCTTTTCATCGTGACGTAACTTCTGTGGCTTGGGCTTCGCCAAATAAAAAAAATGAACTAATTTTGCATTGTAAACAATATGTGGAGGAGTAAACCTCTAGTCAATAGGTAATAGTCATAAATTATGGTAACATTTTCGGTAGCACTGGCCCTGCTCATCATCGGCTATATCGTATATGGCGGTTTTGTGAACCGTATCTTTGGTCCCGATCCCAAGCGTGAGACGCCCGCTGTGGCAATGAACGATGGCGTGGATTATATCCCCATGCCCACGTGGAAGATTTTCATGATTCAGTTTCTCAATATCGCGGGCCTCGGACCCATCTTCGGTGCCATCATGGGAGCGCAGTTCGGTACGGCATCCTATCTGTGGATTGTTATCGGTACCCTCTTTGCCGGTGCCGTGCACGATTTCTTCTCGGGCTGCCTCTCAATCCGCAACAATGGGGCCAACCTGCCCGAACTGATAGGCAAGTACCTGGGCAATCGCACCAAGGCGGTGATGAACGTCTTCACCATCGTGCTGATGGTACTCGTGGGCGCGGTGTTCGTGTCGGGTCCTGCCGAACTGCTGGCGGGTATGACACCTGAGGCGTTGAACGTGAACTTCTGGATTGTCGCTATCTTCCTATATTATGTATTGGCCACGCTGCTGCCCATCGACAAGATTATTGGGCGCATCTATCCCCTGTTCGCCATCGCCCTGCTCTTCATGGCCTTCGGCGTACTTGTTATGCTGTATGTCAAGTCGCCCCAGCTGCCCGAGATATGGGATGGCTTCGGTACCAAGTACGATCCCTCGCCCATCTTCCCCATGATGTTTGTGAGCATTGCTTGCGGTGCCATCAGCGGTTTCCATGCCACGCAGTCGCCCCTCATGGCACGCTGCATGAAGAACGAGCGCCACTGCCGCCCCATCTTCTACGGCGCTATGGTCACCGAGGGTATCGTGGCCCTCATCTGGGCTGCTGCCGCCACGTGGTTTTTCGGCGAGCACGGCACGGTAGATGCTGCTACGGGTATTCCTTATAGCGGTGCCAAGGTGGCCACGATGATCTCCAAGGACTGGCTCGGTGCCATCGGTGGCGTGGTGGCCATCCTCGGTATCGTAGCTGCGCCCATCACCAGTGGCGACACGGCATTGCGCTCGGCTCGCCTCATCCTGGCCGACATCCTGCACCTGGAGCAGAAGACTATCCGCCGCCGCCTCTACATCTGCATCCCGCTCTTCCTCGTCACGATGGGAGTGCTCATCTACAGCCTGGCCGATGCCAATGGTTTCAAGATTATCTGGCGCTACTTTGCGTGGAGCAACCAGACGCTCTCTGTCTTCACCCTCTGGGCCATCACCGTGTACTTGGTGCAGCAGAAGAAGCATGCCTATTGGGTAACCCTTATCCCCGCCCTATTCATGACCTGCGTCAGCGTCACCTATATCTGCATCGCTCCCGAGGGCTTCCAACTGCCCCAGTTGATGTCGTATGCCATCGGTGGCGTAGCTGTGCTCGTAGCCATCGTATGGTTTGTCGTGTGGCGGTATAGAGCTACGAGAGTGGGCTAATCTTATCTTCGTAGTAAATATATCTCTACCAAATATGACCTTCTTCCGCGGCAATGGCGCAGCTCATGCGTTGGCGCCCTTCTGGAGTGAGGTCAGTGGGGATGGTATCGGATGGTATGATGCGAAAGTCGCCATGTTGGCTTATTGATGCACGCTCGGTCCATACCAGACCGTGGCTGATGTCCTTGAGGCGGGTTTGGGTTCCAATTTTTTCGAGTGTGAGTTTTACGGTGAGTCCCACATCACCATGGGCAATGCTCATGTTTGACACGTAGTTCCCCAACGAGTATACCACAGCATGGTGAGTCGGGTGCTCGATGGCGGGGATGAGTTCGATGGGTTGCACTACGTGTGGATGGCTACCGATAACGTGGTCTACTCCCTGCTCGATGAGCCAACGAGCTAACGACTGCTGCTCGGAATTGGGTAGACGTTGATATTCATTCCCCCAGTGCATGATGGCAATGATGACATCGGACTTAAGAGTTCGTGCTTGGCGTATGTCTTCTATCAGTTCGTTTCTATTAAGGCTGTTGACTATGTTGGGTGGTGTGTTGGCGATACCGTTGGTGCCATAGGTGGCACAGAGCAGTGCTATACGTATGCCATTCTTTTCTACGATAAGGGGATAGCGCTTCTGACGGTCTTCACTATTGCGATAGGTACCTACGGTAAGTATGCCTATGCTGTCGGTGAGGTTTAGGGTACGTTCGAGACCATGGCGACGGCGGTCGAGGCTGTGGTTGTTGGCTGTGGCAAGGATGTCGAATCCAGTATCTTTCAAGGCATGCAAGTACTCGTCGGGCGCGCAGAATTGGGGATATCCTCGGTAGGGCTCTCCGCCTAATGTCGTCTCAAGGTTTCCGATGGCGAGATCTGCATCGCGGATGTCTTCTTTGACTAGTGAGAAACAGTGGGTATAGTTGTAGCTCCCATCGGGGCGATGGGCGGCTTCAATCTGTGCTTGATGCTGCATGAGGTCGCCCACAAATAATAAAGTGAGTTGATTATTGGAGGAGCTGTCGGCTTCTGTCATTAATGTTCTGTTTGTTTCTAGGGTGGGGTGGTACACGTTGCTTGTTGTCGCATAAAGGAATAGAGACGACGTTAGTAAAAGGACTGAGAAGGTCATCCTTATGATTCTTATGGTGATGTCAGGCAACATACGTGTGTGCTGTTGGGCTTGTTTTTTTTTTGCTTGTAAAAATAGTTACATTATTTGAAGTGTGCAAGTGTTGTATGTAATATCCTTGTAGAAAGTGTCGTATTGCCTATCAATCTTTTTTTTATTCATATCACTTGTCTGTTCGAGTTATTGTACTAACTTTGTGGCATCAATTAGAGAATATAACTATGGCTAAAGAATTTTTTCCCGGAATCGACAAGATTCAGTTTGAAGGTAAGGAGAGTAGAAACCCGATGGCATTCCGCTATTACGATGCCGAGAAGGTCATTATGGGCAAGAAGATGAAGGACTGGCTCAAGTTCTCTATGGCATGGTGGCACACACTGTGCGCCGAGGGAGCCGACCAGTTTGGCGGTGGCACCAAGGATTTCCCCTGGAACACAGCTTCTGATCCCATTCAGGCTGCCAAGGACAAGATGGATGCCGGCTTCGAGTTCATGCAAAAGATAGGTATCGAGTACTACTGTTTCCACGATGTGGACCTCGTGAGCGAGGGCTGCAGCATCGAGGAGTATGAAGCCAACCTCAAGGCTATCGTAGCTTATGCCAAGCAGAAACAGGAAGAGACAGGCATCAAGCTCCTGTGGGGCACAGCCAATGTGTTTGGTCACAAGCGCTATATGAACGGCGCTGCCACCAACCCCAACTTTGCCGTTGTAGCACGTGCAGCCGTACAGATCAAGAACGCCATCGATGCCACCATCGAGCTGGGCGGACAGAACTATGTGTTCTGGGGTGGCCGCGAAGGCTATATGAGTCTGCTCAATACCGATCAGAAGCGTGAGAAAGAGCATCTCGCCATGATGCTCACCAAGGCTCGCGACTATGCTCGTGCCAAGGGCTTCACTGGTACCTTCCTCATCGAGCCCAAGCCCATGGAGCCTACCAAGCATCAGTACGATGTCGATACCGAAACCGTTATCGGCTTCCTCAAGGCTCATGGCCTCGACAAGGACTTCAAGGTGAATATTGAGGTTAACCACGCTACACTGGCCGGTCACACCTTCGAGCACGAACTCGCTGTAGCTGTCGACAACGACATGCTCGGCTCTATCGATGCCAACCGTGGTGACTACCAGAACGGCTGGGATACCGACCAGTTCCCCATCGACAACTACGAGCTCACTCAGGCCATGATTCACGTTATCCGTGCCGGTGGCTTCGGCAATGGTGGTACCAACTTCGATGCCAAGACCCGCCGCAACTCTACCGACCTCGAGGATATCTTCATCGCTCACATCGCAGGTATGGATGCTATGGCACGTGCACTTGAGTCTGCAGCAGCATTGCTCGAGGAGTCTCCCTACAAGCAGATGTTGGCAGAACGTTATGCCTCATTCGATGAGGGTCAGGGTAAGGCCTTCGAGGAGGGCAAGCTCGGTCTCGAGGATCTTGTGGCCTATGCTAAGCAGCATGGCGAGCCTGAGCAGATAAGCGGTAAGCAGGAATTGTATGAGGCGATACTCAATATGTATTGCTGATCGGACGATTATGTATAGCATGGAAGCGGGCAAGCTAATTGACCCGCTTTTTTGTACCCGAATTATTGTGTGTTAAGGAATAATAACTAATTTTGCATCACGTAAACAATAAAGGTTTTCTATGGAATTCAGTAACAATCATTTGGTGATTATGGCCGGTGGTATAGGAAGCCGCTTTTGGCCGATGAGTACGAAAGAGTATCCCAAACAGTTTATTGATGTCATGGGTTGTGGGCGTACCCTCATACAGTTGACAGTAGATCGTTTTGATGGCGTATGTCCCAAAGAGAATGTATGGGTGGTGACCTCTGAACAATATGCCGATATTGTACATGAGCAGTTGCCCGAGATACCCGAGAGCAACATCCTTAGGGAACCTTGTCGTCGTAATACCGCCCCATGCATCGCGTATGTGTGTTGGAAGATTAAGTCACGCAACCCTAAAGCCAATGTTGTGGTTACTCCGAGCGACCATGTAGTGATGAATGTGAAGGAGTTCCAGCGTGTCATCAATTCAGCACTTGTCTATACCTATGGATCCGATGCTATCCTTACCCTTGGCATGCGTCCTACGCGTCCTGAAACAGGGTACGGATACATTGAGGCCGACCTAAGCAGTGCGTCGACTTCCAACAAGGAAATTTTCCGTGTCGACTCCTTTAAAGAAAAGCCTGACTTGGAAACTGCAGAGAAATATATAAGGCAAAATAACTATTACTGGAATGCAGGCATCTTCATTTGGAATGTCAATACCATTATCAATGCTTTCCGTGTGTACCAACCCGAAATAGCAGAGATATTCACCAATCTCATGCCACATTTCTATACAGAGAAAGAGCAAAGCGAGATAGACACTCATTTTCCGGAATGTCCCAATATCTCAGTAGACTACGCCATTTTGGAAAAGTCTGATGAAATATATGTCTTTCCTGCAGATTTCGGCTGGAGCGATTTAGGAACATGGGGTTCCTTGCATGTGCAGATGGAGAAAGACCTTGCTGGTAATGTTGCAATAGGCCCTGATATTGTGCTTTACGAAAGCCGTGGCTGTGTAGTACACACCACACAGGAAAGAAAGGTGGTCATCATTGGTCTGGACGGATATATTGTAGCCGAAAGCGATGATCAACTTCTCATATGTAAATTGGAAGACGAACAGCGAATCAAAGAATTCTCGGATAAGAAGTAAGCATAGCAAACTGTATCATAAAAGGGAAAAATCCTCACAATTGGGGATTTTTCCCTCGTTTTTTTAGGCAAAAATCTTTTGTGTGGGTATAAAAAACTCATAACTTCGCAGCAGAGATAAAGCAAATGGGATAATCAACTTAAAAAAACGACAGTCATGAAAACGATGAGATTAGCCATTATTACGATAGCCTTGGCCGCTATCAGCATACAGAGTTATGCAGCAATGCACCTGACCGACATACGCCGCGAAGCACGGTTCCTCACTGACCGCATGGGCTATGAGTTGGGACTCAGCAATCGCCAGTACAATGATGTATATGAAATCAACTTTGACTTCCTCTGCCAAGTTAATGAGGTAATTGACGATGTCGTATACGGCTATGATGATGCTATCGATTACTATTATTATTTGCTTGATGTACGTAATGAAGACCTTATGTATGTGCTGCGTAACAGGCAGTACCGTCGCTTCATCAAGCGCGACTATTTCTATCGTCCTCTTTATATGGTAGGCCATACGTGGGGATTACGCATCTATGAACGCTATGCCGATCGTAACTTCTACTATTTTGGTGCTCCCATCTGCTACCACACTTATGTAGGAGCCCACTATCGCATACATTTTACTCATAGTTACTATGCTGGACTCTACAACCATGCATTATATCATGGGGCTTTCCGCCTATGGGGGGGAGGATATGAGCATTATCACCACGACGGATGGCATTGCAGTGGAAAGTACAAATATGATCGTCATATAGGAAGCCGTCCTTGGAGTAATGCCAAGAACTACGAAAACAGCCGTCGCGACCTAAGGGCGGGATATGTCAGTGTGCCCTCACGCGATGAATCGAAGCGTAAGGTCAGCATCGGCTCGGAGGAAAGTCGCCGTACTGCTGTAACCTCAAACATGTCATCTCGTCGCAACGCTTCTGATGCTCGTGCAAATACTAGCACGGTGAACAACAGTACCTCGACCTCGCGCCCTGCGACCTCTACGGCTACCACTGTACGCACTTCACGCAAAAATGCGGGTGCCAGTGTGTCTACCAAGAGGAATCCTTCCAACTCATCCAGTTCGTCGGCACGCAGTTCACGCAGTAGCACAGGTACCAGTGCATCTACCAAGAAGGGCTCTACTAGCTCTGTCGGTTCGTCGGTGCGTAGTTCACACAATAGTGGTAATAGCAGTGCTTCGGCTAAGAACTCTTCCAGTAGTTCGCGTAACGCTTCTGTATCGAGCAGTCGTAAAACTTCTTCGAAGAATAATTCTTCAAGTTCTTCACGTAGTGGCTCTTCTTCTTCGCGTAGTAATTCTTCATCTCGCAGTGGATCGCGATAGAAGGGCTTATACCTAACAAAGGGGATGCCTGCGTATCATAATCATTATTATTAGGTATTGTATAGCTCCAGAATCCGCTTTAATTTTGCAACGTGAAAACAAACGTTAATCACAAGCTAAGCCAAATGCTATAGATTTAATAGGTAAAAACTCCGCCTCTCGATGTGAATCGGGGGGCGGAGTGATTATTGTACAACAAAAGCTTTTTTTTCTTTGTAATGTCAAACCTTTTCCGTAAGTTTGTCTTCTTATTAGTGTTGCGTATAGTATGGAATCCTATAATCTAGTTACGGTGCTCGGGCCTACAGCTTGTGGTAAAACTACATTTGCTGTAGCATTGGCTGACCATCTGCATACGGCAGTAATCAGTGCTGATAGTAGGCAGGTCTATCGTTCGATGGATTTGGGTACAGGTAAAGACTTAGGCGAGTATATTCTCGAAGGACGTGCGGTTCCACACCATTTGATAGACATAGTAGACGCAGGTTACAAATATAATGTGTTTGAGTTTCAACGCGACTTCTTGGATGTATATACTGCTTTGCGAACAGAAGGTCAACTGCCTGTTATGTGTGGAGGCACAGGTATGTATATCGAGTCTGTATTGAGGGGCTATCGCTTGATTGAAGTTCCGGAAAACAGTGAACTGCGCGACTCGTTGGCTGATAAGTCCCTTGAAGAACTTACAGCTATTCTAAAATCCTATAAGCGGTTGCACAATACGACTGATGTGGATACCTGCAAACGTGCTATCCGGGCCATAGAGATAGAAGAGTATTATAGAACCAACGAAGCTAGTATTCGGGATTTCCCGAAAATCAATAGCCTGACCATTGGATTGGACATCTCTCGTGAACTACGTCGTGAGCGTATTAGTCGTCGTTTGCGTGAGCGTCTGGATTTGGGAATGGTCGATGAAGTTCGTGGTATCTTGGCGTCGGGAGTCAAACCGGATGACTTGATATATTATGGGTTGGAATACAAGTATCTGACACTATATGTTATAGGTGCATTGAACTATGATGACATGGTGAATCAATTGGAGATAGCTATTCACCAATTTGCCAAGCGCCAAATGACCTATTTCCGTGGTATGGAACGAAGGGGAGTGAATATCAATTGGATCGACGCTTCGTTGTCTGCGGAAGAAAAACTGTTTAGGGCCAATCAATTATTGGAAGATAAGATGTGATGACAATGGATAAAACTACAGACAACAAATTAGCAGTGGTTGCCAATAATCGCTGGGGTATTGTATATGTGCCCATGGCTGGTGTGAAAAAAAAGCATCGCCGTTGGCACCAAATCAAAACGTATCTTGAATTGAAAGGCGTGCAATATGATTATATACAATCTGAAGAGTATGGGGCAGTAGAGCGACTTACGCGGATGTATGTGGAGAATGGTTATAAAACAATCATTGTTGTAGGAGGAGATACTGCCGTCAATGATGCTCTTAATGGAATAATGAACTCATCCGTAGAACGCCTTGAAGACATATCCTTTGGTATAATACCTAATGGTATTGGCAATGATTTTGCCGATTTTTGGGGTTTTGATGTAGACGACTACAAACGTTCGGTTGATTGCCTCATTAAGGGTACTCGTCGAAGGATTGATATCGGTTATTGCGCTTTTCAAGATGGCGAAATAATGCAGAAACGTTATTTTCTCATGGCGGTCAACATAGGGCTTGGAGCAGAGGCTATTCAGATATCAGATGAGTGTAAGCGTTATTGGGGCAAGCGTAACCCTACCTATATTATTAGTTTGCTTCGGCTATTTTTGCATCGCAAGCTCTATAAAATGCATTTGAAGGTCAATGATGAACTTCTAAACGAGCGTTTGATGACTGTGTGCGTGGGCAACTCGCGAGGCTACGGACTTACTCCAAGTGCAGTGCCTTATAATGGTTGGCTTGATGTCTCTGTAGTGTATCGTCCCGAACTGAGGCAGATGGTGCAGGGATTATGGATGTTGCTACGTGGGCATATCCTAAACCATAAGCAGGTGAAGCCGTATAGAACTAAGCGTGTTACCGTTTACGACACGGAAGGAGCTAGCATATGTGTTGATGGGCGTACTTTGGAATATAAGTGTCCACTTGAAATATCTTTGATGCCAGAGTTCCTCAACTTCATTGTGCCTGATTAAATCTAAGGTTTCTTAATTATCTCCTTCTGCATACAAGGTGTGAAGGAGATTTTTTGTGTCTAAATATCAGTTGAAACTCTTGCGACGACTGATGATGACGTAGATGATGATGGGTGCGCCTATGATGGGGGTGATGGCATTGAGCGGAAGTAGGCCATTGTCGCCGGGCAGTGTGCTGATGAGGTTGCACAGCAGGGCGATGGAGGCGCCGCAGAGCAGTGTGGTAGGCAGCAGTGTACGATGATTGCCTGTGCCCAAAAGTAAGCGTGCCATGTGTGGAACGGCCAGTCCGATGAAGTTGACGGGTCCGCAGTAGGCGGTGGTGACAGCCACGAGCAGGCCCGTAGAGAGGAGTAGCAACGAACGGGTACGCCGGATGTTGATGCCTAAATTTTCGGCATAGCGCTCGCCTAGGAGCAGGGCATTGAGCGGCTTGATGAGTGCGATGGAAATAATTAGTCCGATAAGAATGAAAGTCGTGAAGAGGGGGAGACTGTGGCGCGACACGCCGCCAAAGTTTCCCATGCCCCACATCATATAGGATTGCACACCCTCGGCAGTAGAGAAGAAGTTGAGCAGCGATACGGCTGACGACACGATGTAGCTTATCATCATTCCCACGATAAGCAGCATGGTGTGGCTGCGCAGGCGGGAGGCGAAGAACAGTATGAGCAGTGTCACGAGCAGTGCGCCTACGAAGGCTGCACCCACAAGAGCAATCGATCCGCCGAAGAAGAGGTTGCCGGCAGGTATGAGTCCGCCAAAGAGAAGCAGCACGATGGCTGCACCGAGTCCGGCACCGGAGTTGATTCCGAGGATGTCGGGGCCAGCCAACGGATTGTTGAAGGCTGTCTGTAGCATCAGGCCCGATACGGAGAGGGCGGCTCCTGAGAGTAGGGCGGTGAGTGCCTGAGGCAGGCGTGACTCCAGGATGATGTATTCCCAGGAGGCCTTGGAGGCTTCGCCACCGAAGAGGATATGGATGACCTCGCCCATCGGGATGCGTACGGAACCATATAGCAAGTTGGCGAGAAAAAGAGCCACGATAAGGAGGCTTAGTGTGAATTGACAATTGACAATTGCTTTTCCCTTCGGCCAGCGAACTTTGTTTGACAATTGGCAATTACCAATTGCTTTTCCCTTCGGTTTATGAACGTCGTTTGACAATTGACAATTATGTGCTCTGGATTTTTTTTTCATTGCAATTTATGGAAATAGCGTAGTGTGTCACTCGGTAGTAATGCGGGGTGCAGTATCTTGATATAGTCGTGCAGGAGTCGTTCGGGGTGGAAGGGTGTCTCTTCGTAGAAGATGAGTTCGGCGGAGTTGCACCCATAGACATTCCCGTGTTGGTAAGCACTGAATAGGGTGTAGGGTTGGTAGGTTTGCCCGAGGTGAGGTAGGCACATACGTTGGCGACTGTTGTTGTAGCGGATAAGCCATATATCAGCTTGCTGGCCATGCTCAAGTACGGTCTCGAAGGAGAGGGGCACGGAGCCGCTCTTGGCGTTGTTGCTGAAGATATACCGTCCGCCAGCGTCGGCGATGAGCTGTGCCATGGTGCTACGTCCGCCCGGTACGTACCAGGCCGAACCGTTCTGCGTATCGAAGAGTACGGTGGGGCGCTGCCGTGAGGGAATGCTGTCGGTGAGCACTTTCAGGGAATGATATTGGGCTTCGATGGCGGTAAAGAGTGAGTCGGCCTCGTGTCCCTTGCCGAAGAGCCGACCATAGAGACGTATCCACTCGGCACGCCCTAATGCGGAGGTCTCCATATAGTCGGCACACTGGACGATGGGGATGCCCAAGCTCTCGAGGTTGCCGTAGGTACTGGCATTCTCGTAGGGCGAGAGCAGGATGAGGTCGGCGTCGAGGCCGATGATGCGCTCGCGGTCAGGGGTCATGGCACTGCCTATGTTGCTGATGCGGCCAGCGGCCAATGCTTCGCGGATTCGTGGATTGGCGATGTACTCTGCCTCGCAAACTCCTATGAGTGCATCGAGCATGCCCAGTTCCTCGATGAGGCTACTATGGGTGGCAGTGAAGGAGATGGTACGGGAGAACTCGGGGTTATCGTTTATTGTAAACGTTTGCAGCAATTTGTCCTTATCCCACGGACTATGTATCAGCACTTCGGTGTAATCCTCGAATTTGATGAGGGTGAGGTACTCTGCATGGCGTAGTGCCAATGTGTCGCCTTGAACGTGTGTGTGAGGGCTTTTGCCACCGTGGCAAGAGGTGAGTGTGCACACCATGGCGGCAGTGAGTATTATATTGTGGAGTAGATGTCTCATCCTATGCTATATTTTTACGGTGAATGATAGCCTGAACTGGCGGCCTGGCATGGGGTAATATTGTATAATCTCGTAATGGGCATTGGTAAGGTTGATGGCTTCGACCTGGACGATGAGGCTTGTGCTTCGCAGGGTGAAGTCGCGCGTGAGGGTGAGCGTATGCTCGGCATAGGGCGCAATGCGGTAGCGGGCAATCTGCTGCGACATGCTATAGCGCTCGCTCGAAGCAATCATGGAGTAGCCTATGCCTACCCAGGGCGTGGAGAGTAGCAGACGCATGCTGCCGCTATGTAGGGGGGTGTAGGGGAGTTGTACTCCATATCCTTGGACCTCGGGGTCGGTGATGTCGATGGCATGCTGAAACGTGTAGCTGGCACCGATGCTCAGTGCGGTCTTGGGAGCAAAACGCAGCTGGGCGTTGAGCGTAGCGTCGAGACCAATGATATGTACGCGACCATAGTTGGCCATTTTCCATACGTAGGTGGTGGGGAAGGCTACAATCTTGTCGGTGATGTTGTTGAAATACCCGTCTGCGGTGAGGGTGAGCGATGTGAGTGCTCCCCACTGGGGTGCCTGCCAAGTAAGGCCGAGATTGTATTCGCGGGCACGTTCGGGACGGAGATCCTTGTTGCCACTACGGAAGTAGTAGAGGTCGTTGAAGGTGGGCATGCGGAAGGTGTGCTTGTACATCAGCCGCAGGTAGAGGGGAATGTCGCTCAAGGGACGGAGCGATGCGCTGAGGGTGGGGGTGAGTTCCTTTTGAATTCTGTGTTCTGGATTCTCAATCTTTGTTGATACCTCATTGATGAGAGTACCGAGTAAGATACCGCGTAGATGGAGCCAATGGTTGCGATATTGTGCCTGCAGAGCAGTGAGTGAGGTGTAGCGAACTGGGAAGGGACACGAGGGCAGGTTGCTCTTCAACGTGTTGATGAATCCGTCCTGCGCTAAGGAGAAGCTCCACGCCAACGTGGGGCGGAAGAGTAGGGTAGCCTGTGCGTAGTATTCGCGCTGTAGGTTCTCATCGACCTGCTTGCCTTCGGCATACTTGACATTGGTGTCGGTGTAGCGGTTCCAACCGTAGGTGTATTTGGCTATGGTGCGTAGTTGCCAGTGGGGATTCCACAGCTTGGAGTAGCGTGCTTGGAAGAAGAGGGTGCGGTCGGCCAGACGCTCGGTGCTGTTGTTATTGTATAGGATGACGGCACCGGGAAGCCCTCGCTCGGAGGCGTAGCCATAGAGTTTGGTGTGGAGCTCGCTGTTGTCGGCAAATTGATGGTGAAGGTTCCATTCGCCCAGGAACTGGGTGATGTCGGTATTGGTGCGCTGCTCCGTGGTGACCTTTGTGCCATTGGTCAGGGTATAGGGGTAGCGACCGTGGGCATTGGAGAAACTCCCGTTGAGGCTGCTCCAGGTGCGTTTGTCGAACCTGCGGGAATAATTTATCGCAGGTTCGATAAATCCGTAAGAGCCGTACTGTAAAGTGCTCTCGAAGGTGTAGCATTTGGTGCCCCAATTGGGCTGATGGCTGCTTAGGCTCACAAGGCTGCCCGAGGCGAGAGCGCGTGCCGTAGACAGCATGTTGTCGCTTTGCCCTATATGAAGGGCGATGTTGTCCAAGCCGCTTGAGGCGAAGCGTCCCAAGTCTATTTGTCCGGCCAGGCAGTTGCTCACCACCACATCATCGTAGCTTACTGCCGTGTGTGTAGCTCCGAGCCCACGTACGGATACTGTCTTTAGTCCGCCAATGCCCCCATAGTCCTTGACGTTAGTGCCAGCAAAGTGGCGTACGGCATCGGCAGCCGTGTGGGCGGCGATGGCTTTGAGCTGTTCGGCTCCCATCTGTTGTGTGGGTGATATGGACGAAACCTGCTTGCTCAGTGGGCGGGCGGTTATCTCTACTTCATCAATGGTGCGCAATGAGTCTTGCACCACATCGGTAGTAGCGTAGGTCGTTGTTACAGATAAAGCCAATAAGCCCATAAGGACTCGCTGTAGGTTTTTATTCACGTTCGTAACGGTATGAATAACAACATTGCCAAGCTCTCTTTCCTCGAAAGAACAGGGCGGAAATCTCATCTCTCTCGTTTTGCAGGTCTTCTGACTTACTCCATCTGTCCGCCTTCCCACCTTCGTAGAGGCAGTGGCAAAGTGTGATTGGACAGCAT
>JAZPZS010000032.1:0-29114 GCA_045544835.1 Bacteroidaceae bacterium
CTCTGTCTGTGCCAGGTACGCAGGGCTTATGATGCTCCATCGCTGCACCTCAGAGGACATCATCTTCACTGCCACATGGCGCAAGCAAAAGTCGGATCGTAGCCATGTCGTTCTGTGAGCCAAGGAGTTGACTATAAAGCTTGTCTTCCTAAGACCGCTTGGCCTCCGACTTCTCTGTCTGTGCCAGGTACGCAGGGCTTATGATGCTCCATCGCTGCACCTCAGAGGACATCATCTTCACTGCCACATGGCGCAAGCAAGTTGCTGCCTTCGGGCAATCGTACTTGATGCAGAGGGTATAGTTATTGGGGACTTCTCCGTTTGTCTTTGTCGCAGTCTGTTGTGCCATAAGTTATTTGATTTAAGTGGTTCTTTGATAGTACAAATATACCGCTTTAATGGCAGAATAGCAAATAATTTGATGGTTAGATATGTCATCTGGAAGGTTTCTGATAGATGCTGTTGACACGTAATGTATTCCAAGAAATCACACTGCGGATACTTGTTTTGTAGCTAATAATGTTTACCTTTGCAGATATGCTAAGAACAAGCTATCCGTCACGAAGGTAATACTAGTGCCGAATATAGCGTGTTCTCGAATAAAAAGTGACCTTGTCATGATATATATAAATCGTATCACTAACCGCCGCCCAAAAGAAGAACGGAAGGAATATCCTTACAGTATTCCTGCTATACGTAATTTAGAAACGTTTGAATTCAAAAGCAATGTAACGTTTATTGTGGGTGAGAATGGTGCGGGCAAGTCTACGCTCATTGAGGCGATAGCTATATGCGCAGGGTTCAATCCCGAAGGTGGAAGTACTTTTCTGAGCCATCATACCTACGACACGCACTCCAGTTTGTTTGGTGATTTGAGGCTGACAAGAGGACCATATCGGAACAAGGACGGCTTCTTCCTTAGGGCAGAGAGCTTTTATAATGTGGCCAGTGAGATTGACCGAATCTCGGAATCTTGGCAGCTGGATGCCAACTATGGTGGCAGTATCCATGCACGGTCTCATGGCGAAGGCTTCTTGGGAGTGATACTTAACCGTTTGTCGGGCAACGGTCTCTACATTTTCGACGAGCCGGAATCTGCGCTGTCCGTTATGAGCCTGCTTACGCTAATGGCCAAAATGCGTGAATTGGAGAAAGCCAATTCGCAATTTATTATCGCAACGCACTCGCCGATATTGTTGGCATATCCCGAAGCTGAGATTTACGCAATTTCTGACGACGGATTGCGATTGACAAGTTACGAGGATACCGAACAGTATCAGCTAACCCGGCAGTTTATATTGAATCGTGAGGTTTTTATCAAGGAACTAATGAATGAATAAAACGAAGTATGAACAACTATATCTCCCAAACCCTGAATCTCTCTGAGCAGGCGGTGGCCAATACGCTGAAGCTGCTTGCCGAGGGCGCTACCATTCCTTTTATCAGTCGCTACCGCAAGGAGGCGACGGGCGGCCTTGATGAGGTGCAGATTGCTGCCATTGACACGGCGCACAAGAAACTGGTGGAGCTGGATAAGCGCAAAGAGACTATCCTCGCCACCATCGAGGAGCAGGGCAAGCTCTCCGATGAATTGCGCTCACGCATCACACGTTGCATGGATGCTACAGAGCTGGAGGACATCTACCTGCCCTATAAGCCCAAGCGCCGCACCCGTGCCGAGGTGGCACGCACCAAAGGCTTGGAGCCGCTGGCCAAGATGCTGATGGCACAAAACTCCAATGGTGTGGAGTCCATGGCCATGCGCTTCGTCAAGGGCGAGGTGAAGGATGTGGATGAGGCCCTGCAGGGTGCCCGCGACATCATTGCCGAGTGGGTCAACGAGAGCGAACGCTCAAGGAACACCGTGCGCAACATCTTTGCCCGCGAGGCACGCATCACCTCCAAGGTGATAGCCGGTAAGGAGGCCGAGGGCGACAAGTACCGCGACTACTTTGACTGGAGCGAACCGCTCTCGCGCTGCTCGTCGCACCGTATGCTGGCCATACGCCGTGGCGAGAAGGAGGGATTCCTGCGTGTGAGCATTGCACCGGCCGATGATGCGGTAGCCGTGGAGCGTCTTGAGCGCCAGTTTGTGCGCTCGCAAGATGAGTGTGCCGAGCAGATTGCGATGGCTGTGCGCGACGGATACAAGCGGTTGCTGCGTCCCTCCATCGAGACCGAGTTTGCCAACAGCTCCAAGGAAAAGGCCGACGAGGAGGCCATCCGCGTATTTGCCGCTAATCTCAAACAGCTGCTGCTGGCACCGCCCCTCGGGCAGAAGCGCGTGCTGGCCATCGACCCCGGCTATCGCACAGGCTGCAAGGTGGTGTGCCTCGATGCGCAGGGTAATCTGCTTCACAATGAGACCATCTTTCCTCATCCTCCCAAGTCGGACTATGCCGGTGCAAGCCGCAAGCTGATACGCTTGGTGGAGCAATACAAGATAGAGGCCATATCGATAGGCAACGGCACCGCCAGCCGCGAGACGGAGCAGTTTGTCACCGCGCAGCGATACGACCGCCCCCTGCAGGTGTTTGTGGTGAGCGAGGACGGGGCCTCCATCTACTCGGCCTCGAAGGTGGCCCGAGATGAGTTTCCCGACTATGATGTCACCGTGCGCGGAGCCGTCTCCATCGGTCGCCGACTGATGGACCCCTTGGCCGAACTGGTAAAGATTGATCCCAAATCTATTGGAGTGGGGCAGTACCAGTACGATGTGAACCAGAATGAACTGAAATCGTCGCTCGACCGCACCGTGGAGCACTGCGTCAACTCGGTGGGGGTGAACGTCAACACCGCCAGCAAGCACCTGCTTACCTATGTGTCGGGGCTCAATGCCACGCTGGCACAGAATATCGTCGACTACCGTACCGAACATGGAGCCTTTGCCTCGCGCAGCGAGCTGAAGCGCGTGCCGCGTATGGGCGAGAAGAGCTTTGAGCAGTCGGCAGGCTTCCTCCGCATCCCCGATGCCAAGAACCCGCTCGACAACTCGGCCGTGCACCCTGAGCGCTACCGCTTAGTGGAGCAGATGGCCAAGGACCTGGGTTGCTCGGTGGGCGAACTGATTGCCAAGGCAGAACAGCGTGCCAAGATTGACATTGACCGCTATGTGAGTGGTGATGTGGGTCTGCCCACGCTACACGATATCATGAGCGAACTGGAGAAGCCCGGCCGTGACCCACGCCAAGCTATCGAGGTGTGGAGCTTCGATGAGCGCATCCGCACGATAGATGATGTGAAAGCAGGGATGGTGCTCCCCGGCATCGTCACCAACGTCACCAACTTCGGCTGCTTCGTGGATATAGGCATCAAGGAGAATGGCTTGGTGCATGTGTCGCAACTGGCCGACCGCTATGTGAGCGACCCTACCACCATCGTCTCGGTGCATCAGCACGTCACCGTGCGTGTGCTGGAAGTGGACTATGCCCGCAAGCGCATCAGCCTTACAATGAAAGAGGTGTAGGTTGGCGGATGTGTAGGGTAAGGAATGCTCCATTTAGCATTTGCTTAACATAAAAAAAGCACTTTTATACCTATATTATAAGAACGATTGGAAAATTTTGTCTACTTTTGCGGCGAAATTCGTGAAGGTATCTGAAATTATGCAAAAGAACTTAGTGATAGTGGAGTCTCCTGCCAAAGCAAAAACCATAGAAAAGTTTTTGGGTAAGGACTACAAGGTGATGTCTAGTTATGGTCATATTCGTGACCTGAAGAAAAAGGATTTCAGCATTGACACCACTACGTTTGCTCCCACATATGAGATCCCGGCTGACAAGAAAAAGGTTGTTGAGGATCTTCGAAAGGCTGCCTCCACGGCTGAAACTGTATGGTTGGCTTCCGATGAGGACCGCGAGGGAGAAGCTATCAGCTGGCACTTGTTTGAGGTGCTGGGGCTCAAGGCCGAGAATACCCGACGCATTGTATTTCATGAGATTACTCCTAATGCAATTACTCATGCAATACAGACTCCACGCGATATAGATATCAATCTAGTCAATGCCCAACAGGCTCGACGAGTATTGGATCGTATCGTTGGTTTCAAACTATCACCCGTATTGTGGAAGAAGATTAAACCCTCGCTCTCCGCAGGTCGTGTGCAATCTGTCGCTGTTCGTCTTATCGTGGAGCGTGAGCGTGAAATATTGGCTTTTCGTAGTGAGGCTTCTTACCGTGTTGTTGCAATTTTTGTATTGCCTAATGGTAATGAGGGCACTGTTGAGGTAAAAGCTGAGCTGAACACACGCTTCAAGGACAAAGCACAGGCTGAGGCATTCCTCCAATTATGCAAGGATGCAGTATTCACCATTGAGGAGGTGGAGAAGAAACCCTTCAAGAAATCACCAGCCGCACCCTTCACGACATCTACCTTGCAGCAGGAAGCTGCCCGCAAACTCGGATTCTCAGTGTCGCAGACGATGACTATTGCGCAGCGACTCTACGAGTCAGGAAAGATAACCTATATGCGTACTGACTCGACCAATCTTTCTTCACTATGCTTGAATGCAAGCAAGAAGGTCATAACAGAGGATATGGGGGAACAGTACCATCAGCTACGCAATTTCAAGACAAAGGCCAAGGGTGCTCAGGAAGCTCACGAGGCTATACGTCCCACCTATATGGATTGTCAGGCAATCGAAGGTTCGTCCGCAGAGCGCCGCCTATATGATTTAATCTGGAAGCGTACGATTGCATCGCAGATGGCGGATGCACAAATCGACAAAACGGTAGTTACTATAAGCATGTCGGGAACTGACCGTCTCTTTACTGCTACCGGTGAGGTTGTTTCTTTTGATGGATTCTTGCGTGTATATCGTGTTGCGACTGAAGATAATGCCCAGACTGAGGAACAGAGTGGCATGTTGCCCCCTATGCGCATAGGACAGCAAGTGCAATATCGTGAAGTGCAGGCTACAGAACGATACACACAGCATCCTGGCCGATACAAGGAGGATGGTCTTGTACGTAAACTGGAAGAGTTGGGTATAGGTCGTCCATCAACTTATGCATCGACTATCAGCACCATACAGAGCCATGACTATGTGATAAAAGAAGATCGCATAGGCCAGGAGCGTACAGTTAATGTACTCACACTGAAGGATTCTCAGATAAGCCACAAGAAGGTGAAGGAGACTTTTGGTAGCGAGAAAGCAAGCCTCAGGCCGACCGATGTCGGTATAGTGGTCAATGATTTCCTTACGGAGTATTTCCCTCAGGTGCTTGACTATCATTTCACTGCAAATATAGAGAAAGAACTGGATGAGGTGGCTGATGGAGAAAAGCCTTGGGATGAAGTAATTGCAATCTTCTACAAGGACTTCCATCCGCTTATCGAGAAGTCGATGAATGAGAAGCAGACGCATAAAGTGGGTGAACGCATACTTGGCACTGACCCGCAGAGTGGGCGTCAGGTTTCCGTGAAGATCGGCCGCTTCGGGCCTATGGCACAGATAGGCGTAGCATCGGAAGGAGAGAAACCCAAATTTGCCCAGTTACAGAAAGGTATGTCTATTGATACGGTGACCCTTGACGAAGCGCTTGCTCTCTTCGCTCTTCCTCGCACGTTGGGCGAATGGGAAGGCGGAACTGTGGTGGCTAACGTAGGTCGTTTTGGCCCCTATGTGCAGTTGGGCAAGGAGTTTGTCAGCCTACCTGCATCATTGGATCCTTTGCAGGTGACATTGGAAGAAGCAACAGCGATTATAGAGAATAAACGCAAAAACGAGCAGAAAAGGTTAATCAAAACCTTTGAGGAGAATCCTGAGATAGAAGTACTCAATGGACGCTATGGCCCTTATATTGCTAAGAATGGCAAAAACTATAAGATACCTTCAGGTATAGATCCTGCCTCACTCGATTTGGCTACATGCTTGGACATCATTGAAAAGGCTGCGGAAAAGCCTGTAGTACGCCGAAAACGTAAATAGCCATGACACGTATCTTGCTTGTCGGGTTTATGGCTGCAGGAAAGACAACGTTGGGGAAAGCGCTTGCCCGGGAACTTAACTTGCAGTTCGTAGACCTTGACCATTATATCGAGAACCGTTATCACAGTTCCATATCGAAGTTGTTTGCTGAACGAGGCGAAGAGGGCTTTCGGTTGATTGAGCGGAACATGCTTCGCGAGGTGGCTGAATTCGAGAATGTCGTGATTGCTACGGGAGGGGGAACACCCTGCTTCTTTGACAATATAGATTATATGAATACACAAGGCACAACGGTATTCCTCGATGCCTCTATAGATACACTCTTCACTCGTCTGACGATTGCACGTACTCAGCGTCCTCTAGTGGCGGGAAAAACAGAGGATGAGTTGCGTGCGTATATTACTCAGATGTTAGATTATCGTCGTCCCTTTTATGCCCGTGCCACGCATACATTTTCTGCCGATAGTCTTGAGGACGCTCGGCAGGTAGAGGATTCCGTAAAGAGGTTTGTGAAAGAGATTCTTTAACCTTTTGTAAAAAACATCGGCCCCGCCAGGTATGAGGGTGCCGATGAACTATTCTTCTTTTTCAAATTTAGGCAAATTCGCTCCAGTCGGTAAGGCGCATGTCGCCCTTGCGTTGCAAGGCATCGTGCATGCCGAGTGCAGCGCGCACGTTGTGGCAGGTCTGACCCTTGGCCGACATGTGGAGGTAGTCCCATAAAAGCTGGCGATAGTCGGGATGCGCACAGTTCTCAATGATGGCCTTGGCACGCTCCATGGGACTCTTGCCGCGGAGGTCGGCAATACCCTGCTCGGTGATCATGATATTGACGCTGTGCTCATTGTGGTCTACATGCGATACCATGGGCACGATGGCGCTGATCTTGCCCTCCTTGGCCACTGAGGGGCATGAGAAGATGGAGATGTAGGCGTTGCGGGTGAAGTCGCCGGAACCACCGATACCGTTCATCATCTTGGTGCCACATACGTGGGTGGAGTTGACATTGCCGTAGATGTCGGCCTCGAGGGCAGTATTCATAGATATGAGGCCCAAGCGGCGTGCCACCTCGGGGTTGTTGGAGATTTCAGAGGGGCGTAGCACGAGCTTGTCCTTGAAGAACTCGATATCGTCGTAGATGCTCTGCAGGCAATCGTTGCTCACGCTGAGCGAGCAGGTGCTGCCAAACTTACAGCGACCTGAGCGGATAAGGTCGATGACAGAGTCCTGAATCACCTCAGTGTACATCTCGAAGGCAGGCACAGTAGCGTCGGCGCCAAGGGCACCAAGTACGGCATTGGCCACGTTGCCCACACCACTCTGCAAGGGTAGGAAGGTAGAGGGGATAATGCCACGCTTCATGTCGCTGATAAGGAAGTGAGCTACATTATGACCTATCTGCATAGTGATGGGGTCAGCATCGGTGAAGGGGCGTGCCTCGTCGGGGCGGTTGACCTCCACGATACCTACAATCTTGGCAGGGTCGACCTGTACATAGGGTGTACCGATGCGATCAGAAGCCTTGTAGATGGGAATCTCGCGGCGCAAGGGAGGATCGGCAGGCTCATAGATGTCGTGCAATCCCTTGGGCGCAGTACCGTAGGCACTGTTGAGTTCGATGATGACCTTGTCGGCCAAGCGAGCTACGGTGGGGGCGATACCTACACCGGCAGTGAGGTATACCTTGCCGTCGGGGGTCACGTCGCAAGCCTCAAGGATGGCAACATCAACTTTGCCCATGAAGCCGTAGCGCACCTCCTGAGCCATCTGCGAAAGATGAATGTCATTATAAGCTATCTCACCGGCATTGACAGCCTTACGGAAATCGCCGTTAGTAGTGTAGGGAGCACGGTAACGCAGTGCCTTGGCACGAGTGAGCGCACCATCGCAAGAGTCACCAGTAGAGGCACCAGTGAAGAGGCCTATCTGGAAGGGGCGGCCTGCGGCATGCTCAGCCTCGGCGATGCGGGCAATCTCAGCGGTTACAGTCTTGGGGGTGCCGGCAGGAGTAAATCCGCCCAAACCAACATTGTAGCCATGCTTGACATGGCTTGCAGCCTCGGCTGCAGTGATAATCCTGAAGTTCATAGTGTTATGCTGTTTTTTTTGTTGTTTTGATTTTATGTAGTAAAGTCATTCATATTTCCTATTGAAGATTTCCGAATAGATGAATGCACGGCGAGCCTCTTCGCGTGTAGAAAGAGTAATGTTGTCCTTGTTATATGTGCTGTCTATATCATTCTCTATTTCTGAAGTGGCAGCCACATTCTCTTCGCTCTTAGCTTCCTCTTGCCGTAAGGGATTGTTTAAAATAGGTCGCTCCTGGAGGGATGTTGCGATATCCTCTTCTGAATCATCCGTAAGTTCATATTCATAGAAAGGAGATGTGGTGAGAGGTTCTTCATCAATGGTTCCATCGGAGGCTGCAGATTCTGTATCCTTGGATTTCTGCTCAAAGTAATACTTCGTAGCAAAAAGCCCAATGCAGAGCAATGCGTATAAAATTGTCGACATAGTTGTTTATATAGGTAACTCAGTTGAGACTTCAAAGTTAGTGAATAAAATAATACGACAGATATTTTATCGGCAAAATGTTTTCCTATAAAGTGCGATGGCATTAGAAAGAATATGATGCCATAGTAAAAGAATAGGTGGAAGCTTGATGGTTAAAGTTGTTATGCCGCATGCGTTTTTTATGCCGCAGACAAACGTAGACATAAAAAAGAGGAACTTCTCAGCCCCTCTTTCCCAATTTAACCTAAACCTTAACTATGAAAAAATCTAATGTTTGCGACAAAGTTGCAACTTTTTTTCTTAACCGCAAAGAAAAATCGTAAAAAACATCAAAAAAAAGTTAACGTATTCATGCTTTTGTTCAAAAGAAGGAATCTTAGTGTATTTTTTTTGTCGGTTTATTCGTAAAATAGCTGTATCTTCGCAGAAGAAAAGCGAAAAGAATCAATTATGCAAAAAGATATAGAAAGCGTCAAGCGTCTCTTCATTGAGACCTATGGTTGTCAGATGAATGTTGCAGACAGCGAAGTGATAGCTTCAGTGATGAAAATAGCTGGATATGAGCCATGCGAGAATTTTGATGTAGCCGATGCTATACTGCTCAACACTTGCTCTATACGCGACAATGCCGAGCAAAAGATACTGCACCGACTCGATGCACTGAACGCCCTGCGCAAAAAGGGACGCAGCCTCATCATAGGCGTGGTGGGATGCATGGCCGAGCGCGTAAAAGAGAATCTGATAGAAAACTATGGTGTAGATCTCGTGGCCGGTCCCGATGCTTATCTTTCACTGCCTGATCTTGTAGCGCAAGTAGAGGCGGGTGGAAAGGCTATCAATGTAGAGCTTTCCACCACGGAAACCTATCGTGAAGTGATACCCTCGCGCATCTGTGGTAACCACATCTCAGGCTTTGTCTCCATAATGCGTGGTTGCAACAACTTCTGTCATTATTGTATAGTCCCTTATACACGTGGTCGTGAACGTAGCAGGGATGTGGAAAGCATTCTCAATGAGGTTAACGACTTGGCTCAGAAAGGCTACAAGGAAGTGACATTGTTGGGGCAAAATGTAAACTCCTACCGTTTTGAGCGTGACGGTGAAGTCATAACATTCCCAATGCTATTACGCATGGTGGCTGCTGCCGTACCACAGATGCGTGTTCGATTCACCACATCGCATCCCAAGGATATGAGTGATGAGACTTTACAAGCCATTGCCGATGTACCTAATATTTGTAGGCATATACATCTTCCTGTGCAGAGTGGAAGTTCGCGTATCTTGGGATTGATGAACCGCAAATATACGCGTGAATGGTATTTGGAACGTATAGCAGCCATTCGCCGCATCATTCCCGACTGTGGTCTCAGTACGGATATCTTTTCGGGATTTCATTCCGAAACAGAGGAGGACCATCAGGAATCCCTCTCATTGATGCGTTTGTGTGAGTATGATTCAGCCTTTATGTTTAAGTATAGCGAACGCCCCGGCACTTATGCCAGTCGTCACTTACCTGATGATGTTCCTGAGGAGGTGAAGATACGTCGTCTCAATGAGATTATCGCATTACAAAATGAGCTCTCTGCTGAGAGCAATCGTCGTTGTGTAGGACGCACTTATGAGGTTCTGGCCGAAGGATACTCGAAGCGCTCTCGTGAACAATTGTATGGGCGTACGGAACAGAATAAAACCGTAGTGTTTGACAAACAGAATTTCCGTATAGGTGACTATGTAATGGTGGAGATTACGGATGCTAGTTCCGCAACACTTATCGGACGTCCTCTCTAGAAATAATCAAAAATATACAATAACTATTATGAAGAAACACATCGAACGTATGTTATGCGCATCAGCGCTGTTGCTATTACCTTTGGGAGGTATAGCTCAAGAGTGGCCCGAACTGACACAAACAGCCAAGCCTGCAGCACGCTGGTGGTGGCTGGGGAGTTCCGTAGATGAGGAAAACTTGAGTTACAACATGGAGGAGTATGCTCGGGCTGGACTAGGAGAACTGGAGATTACGCCCATCTATGGTGTACAAAACAATGAAGAGAATGAACTTTCGTTCCTCACTCCCGAATGGATGCGTGCCCTCGAATATACACAGACGAAGGGCGACGAGGTGGGCATACGCATCGATATGAGCACCGGCACCGGATGGCCATTCGGAGGCCCCGAGACCTCGCAATACGATGCTGCCACCAAGGCTATCTTCGAGCAATATACCATTCAGGGCGGCAAGGCCGTGGAACTGGCTATCGCCGTATCGAACAAGAAGGATGCACCCTCATCGACTCTCCATAAGGTAATGGTTTATCAGGGCGACAAGCATATAGATGTGACCAAGAAATGCGATGAAAAGGGCGTTTTGCGTTGGCAAGCCCCCGAGGGTGAATGGCAAGTGATAGCTCTCTTCGTAGGCAAGACCCGTCAAGCAGTGAAGCGTGCCGCACCCGGTGGCGAGGGATACGTCATTGACCATCTCTCCAAAGGAGCCGTCAAGCGCTATCTGAGCCGCTTTGAGAAGGCTTTCAAGGCCTCGGGTACTCCTGCGCCAAACAACTTCTTCAACGATTCATACGAGGTGTATGGTGCTGACTGGACGCCCGACTTTCTGGAACAGTTTGCTCGTCGCAGAGGGTATCGCCTGGAACATTATTTCCGCGAGTTTCTTGACCCAGAGCGTCCCGACATCACCTGCCGTATCGTATCGGACTATCGCGAGACGGTGTCAGACTTGCTGTTGGAGAATTTTACCGACCAGTGGACCGACTGGGCACACCGCATGGGTAGCATCACCCGTAATCAAGCACATGGATCGCCTGCCAACCTCATCGACACTTATGCCGCTGTTGACATTCCTGAATGCGAGGGATTCGGACTCTCTGAGTTTGGAATCAAAGGCTTACGTCGCGACTCGCTTACCCGCAAGAACGATTCCGATCTCTCTATGCTTAAGTATGCCTCATCAGCTGCCCATATCAGTGGCAAGCCGTTGGTATCATCAGAAACTTTCACTTGGCTCACCGAGCATTTCCGCACATCGCTCTCACAGTGCAAGCCCGACATGGACCTGATGTTCGTATCAGGCGTGAACCACATGTTCTTCCATGGCACTCCCTACTCGCCGAGAGAGGCCGAATGGCCGGGGTGGAGTTTCTATGCCTCTATCAATATGTCGCCAACCAACAGCATTTGGCGCGATGCACCTGCCTTCTTCGACTATATTGGCCGCTGTCAATCGTTCCTGCAGATGGGCAAGCCCGACAACGATTTTCTTGTCTATCTTCCTGTTTATGACCTGTGGAACGAGCAGAAGGGACGTCTGCTCACCTTCGACATTCACAAGATGCAGCGTGTGGCACCCAAGTTTATTGCTACGGTCAATGAGATTTGCAACAATGGCTACGACGTGGACTACATTTCTGATAGCTTCGTACGTACCACTCGCTGTGTGGACGGACAGCTTATAACTTCTGGAGGAGCAGCCTACAAGGCTATTATCGTACCCGGTGTAAAGCGCATGCCTGCCGATGTGCTAGCCCAACTGGAAAAGCTCGCACGCAATGGCGCTACCGTAGTATTCATCGGCGGTATGCCCGAAGATGTGCCCGGATATGGCAACCTCGAAGCACGTCGTAAGGTGTTCAATAAGGCGTTAGGGCGGATTAAACCCATAACCGACACGCCGGAGACTAGCTATCAATTGGGAAAGGGGCGTGTTATCATAGGTCAAGACTATCGGGAGACATTGGCCCTCTGCGGCGTGCAGCCCGAAGAGGTGAAGACCAAGCATGGCATGCAGTTTATCCGTCGCCGTAACGATAAGGGGCACCACTATTTCATCAGTGCCCTCCAACCCGAAGGAGTTGACGGTTGGGTAACACTGAGCGTAAACGATGCCGATGCTATGATATTTGACCCCGTGACAGGTGAGAAGGGTCGTGCTGCCACACGCACTAGCGGAAAGGGTCTGCAAGTGTATTTGCAGTTAAATTCGGGACAAAGCCTTATCGTGCAGACCTTTGATGCTCCCGTGACAGCCGAGGCTTGGAGCTATCTGCAGCCGCAGACCTTGGCTCTTACACTTGATCATGGTTGGAAGCTGGACTTTGTGGAAAGTACTCCATCTATATTGGGCACCTTCAACATTGACTCTCCGCGCTCATGGACCACGCTTGATGCTCCACATGCCACCACCACAATGGCTACAGGCCGATATACCTTGGAGTTTGACCTGCCTGCTATCGCAGCCGACGAGTGGGTACTGGACTTGGGCGACGTGCGCGAGAGTGCCCGTGTGCGTATCAATGGTAAGGAGGCTGGTACTGTCTGGTGCGTACCCTTCCAATTGGCTGTAGGCAAGTACTTGCAACAGGGCAAGAATGTCGTTGAGGTGGAGGTGACCAACCTGCCTGCCAACCGCATAGCCGAACTTGACCGTCAGCAAGTGCCTTGGCGCCGATTCAAGGAAATTAATGTAGTGGATCTCAACTACAAGAAGACGGGATATGCCCATTGGGTACCTGTTCCTTCGGGTTTGAACGGGCAGGTAAAACTTATTCCTATGCAGAAGAAGGAGTTGTGAAGCAATAGTCTCTTTTGATAACCTGTTCCTTGTTTTTGTGAATCAAGTGAAAGGATAGAGGGGTGCAATGGTGTTACAATAGTTCTTGTAATACCATTCTCACCCCTTTTCTTATGGAGTTTAGACCGAATTCTTCAGGATCGATTTCATGTAAGGGTATCCATTGGCATTCCGATGCGTCATCATTTGCCTCAATAGTGTCGTAGCTGGATAGTTGACATCGGAAAAAGCTGTCAATGGTATGGACAAGGAATCCGCTATAAAGATAGGTGTTGGGAAGGGAAAATAGATAATTGGTATGGATGACTTTGGCTCCGGTTTCTTCCCATACTTCACGCATTACCCCCTCTTCAGCGGTTTCATACATATCACAGAAGCCTCCAGGAAGGTCCCATGTTCCTTTGGCTGGCTCTTTAGCTCGACGGCATACCAATAGCTCATTTTGTGGATTAATGATAATGGCTACTGTAGCTGCGGAGGGGTTAAAGTAGTATACAAAACCACAATGTTGACAATGATAGGCTTTGTTGTTGTGCTTTATGAAAGGTCCTCCACACTGAGGGCAGTAGTGGAACTTATGGAAGGGATGCTCTGTCTTATGCATACAGTTTGGGGTAAGATGTGCTGAATATTTGCAAAGATACTATAAATCTTGCGGAGTCGGCAGGAAGAATCGCTTTTTGTTGTCAAATAGTGAAAAAACTCAAAAAATATAATTGGAAAGGAGAAAAATAGCGTTGGTCTGCGATAAAATGTGTACTTTTACACGTTTTTTATAAAACTGTGCTGATATGAATAATACACCCCCGGTAACGAAGAACCTTATCATCATAAATATTCTCTGCTTTTTTGCGGCGATAGTGGCAGAACGCTATGGCGTAAACTTGAATGATGTGTTGGGACTTCACTATTTTGAATCAGAAAAGTTTAGACTTTATCAGCTTTTCACCTATATGTTCATGCATTCAGGCTTTGAACATATTCTTTTCAATATGTTTGCCGTATGGATGTTTGGGCGTATACTTGAGACTGTATGGGGGCCTCAACGCTTCCTATTCTATTATGTTCTGTGCGGTATAGGGGCAGGTTTGGTGCAGGAGGTGACGCAATATTTCGAGTTTCTTCCAGTGATGCACGATATGGCCCAGTTTCTCACTTTTCCGTCTGATGCCTCAATACCTATTAATGGGACGACACGTTCGGCAGAACAATGGGTGGCTATATGTCAGCGAATTATCAGTGTGCCTACCGTAGGAGCTTCGGGTGCCGTATATGCTATTTTGATGGCTTTCGGAATGATGTTTCCCAATCAGGAGATATTCATTATTCCCTTACCTATGCCTATCAAAGCCAAGTGGCTCATCATCGGTTATTTTGTCTTAGAGCTAGGTATGGGCATCATGAGTAATGATGGTATCGCTCATTTTGCCCATCTCGGTGGTATGATATTCGGGTTCCTGCTCATTATGTATTGGCGAAAGAAAGGAGGAGGGTATGGCAGATATTCTTGATGACCTGAAGCGAACGTTTCGGCAGGGAAACATCGTTGTCCGTCTCATTTATATCAATGTGGCGGTTTTTGTGCTTGGTCTGCTGCTTGCTGTAGTGCTTGGTCTGTTTAATATAGACATCAATTATCTCCTGCGCGATTTATATCTACCGGCAGATCTACTTCAGTTGTTGCGTCGCCCATGGACGCTCATTACCTATATGTTCATGCATGCAGGGATATGGCATCTGCTGGGTAATATGTTGTGGTTATACTGGTTTGGCAAGCTGTTCTTATACTTCTTCTCATCGAAACATTTGCGTGGGCTGTATGTCGTAGGTGGCCTTGCTGGTGCCTTGCTTTATATTGTTGCTTATAATCTGTTTCCTGCATTCAGTACTCAGCTTTATAGTGCTACGCTAGTGGGCGCTTCAGCCTCAGTGCTGGCTATAGCCATTGCTACAGCGGTGCGCGAACCCGACTTTAGGATTAATCTGATGCTTATTGGCCCGGTGAAATTGAAGTATTTTGCCCTTTTCATCGTACTTTTTGATATGTTATACGTGGAGTCTGACAATGCAGGAGGTCATCTTGCTCATTTGGGAGGAGCCTTGGCTGGATGGTGGTTTGTACGAGGTCTTGGGCAAGGATACGATGTCACTCATTGGGTAAATGTATGCATAGATGCTGTCGGTGGGCTTTTTCACAAACGGGAGCGTAAACCTCGTAAGCCAAAGATGAAGGTGCATGTAAACAATGCTAGGGGAAATCGTGCGGCTGATTATGAATACAACGCAAGAAAGAAGACGCAGTCTGATGAGGTGGATCGCATATTGGAAAAACTGAAGAAGTCGGGCTATAGCAGCCTAAGCGAGGAGGAAAAACGTAAACTTTTTGAAGCAAGTAACCGATGAAATGGTATCTAAAAATACTGCTTATACCGATTCTTTGCCTCAACCTGTTGGTAGCGTTGCTTTTGGTGTGTTGTGCCTATAGTCCTGTGCTACCAGCTGAGTATATGCCGCTTTTGTCATTAGCGGGCTTGGCTTTCCCATTCGTCCTGGCAGCCAACGTGTTATTCTTTGTGCTTTGGTTGGTGCTTTATAGGCCATTCATGTTGGTGTCACTCATAGCTTGCCTAGTGTGCTTCCCTCAGATACGTGCTTTCTCTCCCATAAACATTTCTCGTCAGCAACCTCCTGAGGGGAGTTTGAAGTTACTGTCGTATAATATCCTCAGTTCCAACCTTAATGCCTCGACTGCTAATCGTGATAATCCTCTGATTAGTTATCTTGAGGACTGTGATGCCGACATCGTTTGCTTGCAGGAATTCCCTTTTGCTGCGCTGAAGAACAAGGGGGCCAAAGATGTACTCGACGAATACCCTTATCGCTCCTATCAGTTATCAGATCTCTCTGAGATAAACTCTCATTTCCTCTGTTGTCTATCAAAGTATCCTATTCTGAGTGTAGAGAAGATAGATTTGAATTCATCAGGTAATGGTTGTGCTCGCTACCGTATTCTTCACGATACGGATACAATTGTGATATATAATTGCCATTTGCAATCAAACAGCCTCAATGCTGACGACAAAGCTGCTTATGAGGAATTGCTTTCCAATCCGAACAAGGATAAAGTAAAAGATAAAAATACGCGCGAACTGGTCAAAAAGCTGCGTGATGCAGCCTCCAAACGTGCTGCACAAGCCGACATCGTAATCGCTGAGGTCAGTAAAGATTCATCGCCTTATGTTGTTGTTTGCGGGGATTTTAACGATTCGCCCATCTCATACACTCGAAACGTGTTTGTAGAAGGACTCTCCGATGCTTTCGTACGCAGTGGCAATGGTCCAGGTTTTAGCTATAATCGAAACAAACTTTTCTACCGGATCGACCATATTATGTACTCCGACGCTTTTGAAGCCTATGATTGTGTGGTGGACCGTTCTATCAAGATATCGGACCATTATCCTATTTCCTGCTATTTAGAAAAGGCAAAATGCCGGTGAGGAACACTCAAAAACTTTCTCAGGAACTATAAAATAGGACTAAAAATGCAAATAATTGCCTAATAAATCGTCTGTTGAGAAAAAAAGTCCTATATTTGCACCCTTGTTGGAAATTGTTTTGATTTTATTGCAAATATTATAGTTTTCCACAAACCGTAAAAACAAATAACAAAATAAAAATAACTAACAAAATGCAAAACAAAGGATTTGTAAAAACGATTGCGGTATTGCTCACCGTAGTGTGCGCATTTTACCTTTCCTTCACTTTTGTGACAAGCTATCATGAGAAGAAAGCTGCACAATATGCTGAAGGCGAATCGGTGTACATCGATTCAATCATGAACAAGAAGGTCTATCTCGGCGTCTACACTTTCAAGCAGGCACGTGAGATGGGTATCGGTCTCGGCCTTGACCTCAAGGGAGGTATGAACGTTATCCTCGAGGTATCTGTTCCCGATGTAGTAAAGGCTTTGGCTGACCACAAGACCGATGAGGCTTTCGTAAATGCTGTAGCCAATGCCAACAAGCAGGCTGCAAGCAGCAACAGCGATTTCATCACCTTATTTATTAAGGAGTATAAGAACCAGAAGCCCGATGGCACACTTGCCGAACTCTTCGCTACTCAGCAACTTAAGGACAAGGTGAACACCAAGAGCACCGATGCTGAGGTTGAAGCCGTGTTGCGTGCCGAGGTAGATGCTGCCATTGCCAACTCATTCAATGTACTCCGTACACGTATCGACCGCTTCGGTGTTGCCCAGCCCAATATCCAGGAGCTTGAGGGTAGCATGGGTCGAATCATGATCGAGCTTCCTGGCGTTAAGGAGCCCGAGCGTGTAAGAAAGTTGCTCCAGGGTTCTGCAAACCTTGAGTTCTGGGAGACATACACCTCTGCCGAGGTAGCTCCTTTCCTCGCTGCAGCCGATGCCAAGTTGCGCGATATCGTTGCTTTGGAGAATCCCACAGAGGAGACTGCCGAGCCCGTAGCTGAAGCTGCTACTGAGGCTGCTGCTGAAGAGGAGTCTGTTGACCTCTCAAGCCTCACAGGCGACAATGCACAGAGTGCTGCTGATGCTGCAGCTGTAGCGAAGGCAAAGAAGGAGAATCCCTTGCTCTCTGTTCTTCAGGTAATGCAGAATCAGGGTTGTGTGGTAGGTTATGCTCACAGCCGTGATATGAAGCAGATTGATGAATATCTCGCTCGTGAAGACGTGAAGGCTCTTCTTCCTCGCGATCTCAAGCTCATGTGGGGTGTAAAGGCTATTGATGAGGATGGTAAGGTTTTTGAGCTCTATGCTATCAAGTCTACGCAACGTAACGGACGCGCTCCGCTCGAGGGTGACGTTATCGTATCTGCTACCGACGACTATGACAACAACGGTCGTCCCAGCGTATCAATGACCATGAACTCTGACGGTGCACGCCGTTGGGCACAACTGACCAAGATGAACGTTGGCAAGCCCATCGCAATTGCACTTGACGGTTATATCTACAGTGCTCCTAACGTAATCAATGAGATTACTGGCGGACAGTCACAGATTACCGGTCAGTTCACACAGGAAGACACCAAGGACTTGGCCAACGTGCTCAAGTCAGGTAAGATGCCTGCTCCTGCCAAGATTGTGCAGGAAGATATCGTTGGTCCTTCACTCGGCCAGAAGTCAATCCAGCAGGGTATCCTTTCATTTGTGGTGGCTTTCATCGCCTTGATGATTTACATGTGTGCTATCTATGGCATCATCCCCGGTATGGTGGCCAACTGCGCACTGATCCTCAACTTCTTCTTCACACTTGGTATCTTGGCTTCATTCCAGGCCGCTCTTACCATGTCAGGTATCGCCGGTATGGTGCTCACCCTCGGTATGGCTGTCGATGCTAACGTGCTTATCTATGAGCGTACCAAGGAAGAGCTTCGTGCTGGTAAGACTGTGAAGCAGGCACTCACCGATGGTTACAAGAATGCCTTCTCGGCCATCTTCGACTCTAACATTACCTCTATTATTACAGGTATCATCCTCTTCAACTTCGGTACAGGTCCTATCCGTGGTTTTGCCACCACATTGATTATCGGTATCGTTTGCTCATTCTTCACCGCTGTGTTCGTGACACGTCTCGTTTACGAGTGGCGTCTTGGCAAGGAGAAGTGGACAAACCTCACTTTCGTAACTCCTCTCTCTGAGAAGTGGATGCGTGCTCCGAAGTTCAACTTCATGGGTGCATACAAGACCTCATTCGTGGTGTTTGGTGCTGCTATCCTCATCAGCCTCGTATCACTCGGTATCCGCGGTTTGAGCTCAAGTATCGACTTCACTGGTGGTCGCAACTTCACAGTTAAGTTCGAGCAGCAGGTTGAGCCTGAGCAGATTCGTGAGGTATTGGCCGACAAGATTGGCGAGGATGCTTCAGTATCAGTAATCGCCCTCGGTAGCGACGGCCAGACTGTACGTATCAGCACCAACTACCGTATCGATGATGACGCTCAGGACATCGATGCTGAGATCGAGCAGTTCCTTTACGAAGCATTCATGGATGCTAAGTTGCTCAGCAGCGACCTCACCTACGATGTATTCATTGATCGCGACAACCACTATGGTGGCTCTATCATCAGTTCACAGAAGGTAGGTCCGAGCATGGCTTCCGATATCCTTCGTGGTGCTATCTGGTCAGTGGTACTCGCATGGATTGCTATCTTCATCTACATCTTGATTCGTTTCCGTAACGTAGCATATAGTGTTGGTTCAGTTATCGCCCTTGTAGTCGACGTAGTCCTCATCATGGGTACCTACTCACTGCTCCACGGCATCCTGCCCTTCTCTATGGACGTTGACCAGACCTTTATCGGTGCTATCTTGACCGCTATCGGTTACTCAATCAACGACAAGGTGGTTATCTTCGACCGTATCCGTGAGTTCTTCGGACTCTATCCCAAGCGCGACAAGAAGCAACTCTTCAACGACTCGCTCAACACCACATTGGCTCGTACCATCAACACCTCACTGACGACCTTGCTCGTATTGCTCTTCATCTTCTTCCTCGGTGGTGAGAGCATCCGCAGCTTTGCTTTCGCCATGATTCTCGGTGTTGTATACGGTACCTGTTCTTCACTCTTCTTTGCTGCTCCGATGGCATACCTCGTGATGAACAAGAAGGATAAGAAGGCTATTGAAAAGAAATAAGAGCTTGATTAGTGGAACAATTGAACTCTAAACCGAGGAGGGAGAATCATCGATTCTCCCTCCTCTCCTTTTATATGCCAATTACTTCTGTCCCGTTTGTTTTTATACAGCAGGTAAACTGTTCCCGTTAATTTTGCGATATAGGTCAAGTGCAAAGACATCAGTCATTCCTGATAAATAGTCGAAGACGGCTTGTATTTTCCCATACAGTGATGGTGCATGCATATTATATTGGTTGCTGACTCTGTCAATCAGTAGCCGCGAATATACATTGTCAGGGTGAATGACAGCATCTACCATTAGTTCTATGAGGGTGTTGATAATTCGGAAACCTGCTAGCTCGATGTCCAGTACATCGCGCGAGCGATAGATCTTCTGCACGGCGACCTCTGAGCAGTGCTTGTATGCTTTCTTGATAAGTGGAGTGGTGTGCTTGATGAGTGGCTCTGAGAAGGTTCCCTTGAGGATCTCCTCTTCATGTTCCATGAATGTGTCGGCACAGGCATCGATGAGTATACCTATGACTTTGGAACGTAGGTAAGCGATTTGTTCATTATAGTCTGTGACCATGCTGAAGACCTCTTCAAGGTGATTCCTTTTGTCTTCTTCGATGAAGGGAGTGAGCAGTGCTATAGTCTCATCGCGTGTCAGTAGCTTCAGCTTGAAGGCATCCTCTATGTCCATCATCTGATAGCAGATGTCGTCAGCTGCTTCCACAAGAAATACGAGTGGGTGTCGGCAATATTTCAGAGGCTCTCCCTCTTTGCTGAGTCGTATCAGTCCCAACTCGTCGGCAATGGAGCGGAATGTCTCGGCCTCGGTATGGAAGAATCCGAATTTGGGCTTTCCTTGGGCATAGTGTGATGAGTAGGGGTATTTTACGATAGAGGCGAGGGTTGCGTATGTGAGAGCAAATCCACCGCGACGGCGTCCGTTGAATTGGTGAGTGAGGAGGCGGAACGCATTGGCATTACCCTCAAAGTGGATGATATCGTTCCACTCTTCTGCGGTGAGCCGGTTCTTCAGGTCCATACCTTTCCCTTCAGAGAAATAGGCCGAGATTGCGCGTTCACCCGAGTGACCGAATGGAGGGTTCCCAAGGTCGTGTGCCAAACAGGCTGCAGATACGATATTCCCGATTTCGCTGATTGCCGAGTTGCTCAAGTCAGGTCTACGGCTTAGTATCGCCCTACTGACTTTATTGCCCAAGGAACGTCCCACGCATGAAACTTCTAGGCTATGCGTCAGTCGGTTGTGTACGAATATGCTGCCAGGCAATGGAAATACTTGTGTCTTATTCTGTAATCTCCGGAAAGGAGCCGAGAATACAAGGCGATCGTAGTCGCGAAGGAAGGCTGAGCGGTCATCTACTCCTTCAGCATGGTATGCTTCCATTCCTAATCGTTTGGCCGATATCAATTGCTTCCAATCCATCATAAGTCTACTTTCTCTTATTGTTTGTTGCGGTAAATAACTTTTCGTCCGTCTATGATGTATATATGTCCAGGAATCATATCCTTCCGTGTTATCCTCCTACCGAGCAGGTCGAAGATACCAGAATATATAGTAATCTTTTTCCCCTCGATGGCATGGGGGGCTATATCGCTTTCAACACTACGGCCTGTCCCCAGGTAGTAGAGGTTAAAGTTATCGGCCTTGTACCATGAATGACCACCTTCGATGCCAATGGTTAGGCTATCTGTATCTACCCATATACTGTCGATGACATATTCGTCCAAATAGAAGCGTCCCCATTGATGTGGTGCCACATCGCATAGACTGTCTCCAGCGAAGAGTGTGGTACTTCCTTCTTCACCAGTGCCGATCATGGCAGTCAGTCGGTAATATCCACTACGCAGGTTATGTATGGTTTGGCTGATGTTACCGCCTCCTTCCGCTGTTTCGCTATACAGCAGATAGTTTCCATCCATTCCCACACCATATGTATTAAGATAGCTGGAAGGACGTGTTTGTGACCTGTTGTCCGATACCCAACCCTCTTTGCTACCGGATTCGAAGGAGGGGTTCGTTATCATGCTCGAGTAGCAGATGGGATTTTCTACCTGAGCGACCATTAGTTTATATTCATTGATTAAGGATAGCAATTCGGCAGTATATGCATCTATCTCAGATGCTCCTGATTGCGCATCGCTGAACAAGCGACAAGCTTGTGATATTGAGGCCAACATGGTTTTGTTCCATTCTGCCACAATCTGCTGATTGATATCGTTATATATCGCTTTCGCCTCTTGTATTGCTTGTGCGAGTTTCCCGTAATTCTTGTCTGTCGTCGAAAAAAATGAGCGTATCCTTCGTGAGGATGACTTGATGATGGCGGTAAAGGGAGCCAGCCTTGTCCCTGAGTCGACGAGAGCAAAGTACTGCATACTGCTTTGTGGATTATGGCTGTATGCAAGCGTGTGCTCATCTGCGGTCATGCTGGTTGTTACGGCTTGGAAGCATGACAATGCTGTAGTCATGGTGTCACTCACCTCTATGGTCACATTTTCACCGATTATCGGGCGATTGTCACACGCCATCATCATGTAGGGTGTGCCTGCATATAAGGTGTCGGTAGTGCCTACTTTAGTGACGGCTGTTGCCGTTATCTCGTTGATGGTCCTACAAATATACCCTTCTGGTTTTATGGCGGTAAATGGGATGGAGAAGGTGTACCACCTGTTCACTTCCCACTGTGGGTTAAAGGTTGCACGCTGGGCTGTAAAGGCTCCGTTGGGTTTGAAATCATATCCCGGTTGGAGATGCAGCTCTTTGCAGTGGTCTCCATGGATGATGTTATATCCCTCCACGTCGCTCTTGGTGTAGAACAGAGCATTGGGGTTTGCAGCCTTAGGCTGGCTGTTGATTCCCGACACTTGGGTCAAGTCATAGCAGGTGTAGACCGTGTCAGCCGCGAGTTGCTCGAAACGTAAGGGATCCCAGTCTCCAGCCAAGGTTATCGTGTGCTCCTTCGTTTCGATGCATTCCAACGTAGGAGAGCAACTCTTGAAGTGTATGAGCGTATCGATATTTCCAGCTTGAAGTTTGTCACCGCTGTTGCTGTTTCCTAGCTCGCTGTACACACATAGCGCATAGCGCTGTCCTGCGTCCAAGTCTTCGATGGTGTATGTAAGTTCAGTTTCTTCTCCTGGATAGAAGGTGTTACCGCTGATGTTCAGTGTCTCCTTGGTTTCCAGGCTGTTGCTGCTCTCTTCGTATTGCATCAGTCCTAAGCGTATGGTTGCCTGTGATGGGGTGGCGTCATGGCCATTGGTGATACTTATCTTTACATTGACCTTGTCGTTGTATAGCAAACGATAGTTTCCGCTGGTGTGTGCTTCGCTGCTTCCTCCTGTGCTGATGTCAAACGACTTCAGTGTGAGCTTGGGCTCCATGGGGCGCACCTCCAGTTCCGCTTGATCCAGAATGTTGCAGTTCTTGTCTGTGAGGTAGATGTAATAGGTGCGTTCCATTGCAGGTTTGAAGGTTGCCGAGAACTCTCCACTTTCATCTGAACCCAATATGAGTGTCGTGTTTTGGGCCGACACCTTGGTCGAGCTTGTCGGTGTGCGCTTCGTAGTGCTCCAATAGAGATTAAATCCCGAGTAGTCCAGCGTTCCCTCATTGGTAGCCTTTACCTTGATTTCAGTCTCCATGCGCTTGTATACATGGGGCTCAATGTCGAGTGAGGCAGTAATCTTAGGGCGCTTTGGAGCTATATTGTACACCATACCCTGTTGCCCGGAGAATCCATTGACTCCTGTCTCATCGTCTAGTGTGTAGTATCCGTCACCTTGGCCGCCCCATCCGAAGTTGAAGTGGAACAGCCCATTTGTGGCATTGTATCCGTCCAATATGATGGCATGTCCTCCATTGCTGGGGTGTACACCGGCATAGACCATAGGCTGTTTGTTGACAAGGTTGTTGTATACCATAGTCTCCCATGTCGTTTGGTTGGTTCCCCCCTTGTACAGACAAGCACTGCCGAGGTTGAAGTAGTTGTTGTATCCATCCACGATGTTAGATATCTGCCCAGAGGTCGAGCTGCCATAGGTCTGCCAGATACCTGCTCCGAATGCCGCATTGAGTACAGCCACAGCATTGAGCATCTCTTCAGGGTATGTCCCGTTGTAGCTGTATTGCATCAAGTCCCACAATATGGGAGTTCCTTTGGGATAGCTGACGGTTACGGGAGCGTCACCGTATCCGTATGTCGGTGTTGTCGCCAGCAACTCCCCAGGCAGGTCGCGGCGGAAATAATGGAGCACCATGACAGCCGCCGTGCATGTACATCCTGTCAGGGCGCGGTTCGATGTGTTGGTGATGAATGGTGCCAGATTGTTGTATGGTGCCGACTGATGCCAGTGGGCCTGTATGATTGGTCCTATGCTCTTCCGCCCTGCCACAACTTTTCTTGGGGCGCGTGTGGGGGCATTCTCGGCTTGTGCCTTTTCTATGAGCTCGGCATATCCCTCCAGCATGTCGAGCAGTGCGGGGGGCATGTCGTCCTCCACGAAGTTCCCATGGTCGGTATAGCCGATGATTCCCGGCATACAGTCATCGCCACTGACAATGACAAATCCCATGTCTTCTCCACGACTTATGATGTACAGAGGAGCCAAGGTGTCGGCCACCGATAGGCCGCGTGTCATCGTTCTCCTCATGGGGCGTATGCGTGCCTCGGAGGTCCCATTAGGCAAATAGTCGGCTGCAATCTTTATGGCCTGTGCAGGGTCTATAGGGTTGGCTTGGGCAAAGCATGCTACGCTGGCAAGCAACCAAAACAGTATGGATTTCCTTTTCATTTTACAGACTTTGTTTATGCAAATGTACATCTTTTTTTGCATAGGGTGGATATATTCGTCTATTTTTGTTACTTTTGTCTGTCAGTATATTAAATGAAGGAGTAAGGTGCAGATTGAACGATGAAGTGGATTCGCAGGAAACGTAATTCGCATGGCTTTGGGGTGCAGAGCCCTAACGACTACTACTTCGTGCAGCATGTGTTGCGCGAGCGGTTGCCCTACTATGCGTATGAGGAATTGGCTGGACTGTCGGAGCAGCTTGCGCAGTATGGACCCAGCTATTCGGTGCCTGTCTGCCGCCTTTTGTTTCGTTTGGCCAACTTCCTTCATCCTCATACCATACTTGAGGTGGGCTCAGGTTCGGGACTCTCGGCCTACTCCATGGTGCAGGCCCTTCCGCATTCAGGGCATTGCATCGCGTTGACAGGTTCGGATGTCGCTCCCCATGTGGCAGATAATCCCCAAATCGAGGTACGGATAGGCGATGAATTGGCGCTTTTTCGTGATGCTCTTCAGGAGCTCCCCACGTTAGGGCTCCTGCATATTGCACATACAGATTATTACAAGCAGTGTGTCGAACTCGCTTTGCCGCATGTGACTGATGCTACCCTGTTCGTTATCGAGGGCATAAATGACAATGCAGAGAAACGCCTGTGGTGGCGCTCCTTGCAGGAGAGTAGGCAGACAGGTATTGCCTACGATGTGGGCTCCGTCGGCCTCCTCTTCTTCGACCGGTCACGCCACAAGGATGCCTATTGGGTAGCATTGAGAGATAGACAATGATTGCGCAATGAAAAGAACACAAGACGATATGGAAACAAAGAAGAGCCGTATATACACTCGCGGTGGAGATGCGGGCACCACATCACTTATTGGCGGAAGCCGAGTGAAGAAGTGCAGCAAGCGACTGGAAGCATATGGCACAGTCGATGAGCTCAGCGCCCACCTTGGCCTATTGGCATCCATGGTCGCTGCTATCGGTGAGCGCCATGTCTCCTTTGAAGGGTATGGGAAAGATACCGCAACCCTCTTCGCTTGGCTACAGTCCCGCATGTTCGATGTCGGCACGCACCTTGCCATGCCCGCTCCCGACGGTGAGGAAGCTGCTTGTGGCATTTCCGAAGAGCACGTGAGTCGCTTGGAGCGGCTTATTGATGAGTGCGATGCACAAGTCACCCCGCTTCGCTCCTTTATCCTCCCCGGAGGATGCATGGCCGCCTCCCAATGCCATGTGTGTCGCACGGTATGCCGCCGTGCCGAGCGCCTCATCATAGCCCTGTCCGAAGAGGTGCCCGTATGCCCCTCGTTGCTGGCATTTATGAATCGCTTGTCCGATTTTTTGTTTGTATATGCACGGCTAATCAATAAAATGGAGGGTATAGGCGATTTTTTTTGGAGTAAAGATGGTATTTGATGAAAAAAGTTATACTTTTGCACCCTCAATTATAAAAACAACATCAAAAACAAAGCAAAGATATGTATTGGACATTAGAATTGGCATCAAAATTGGAGGATGCACCATGGCCAGCAACCAAGGAGGAACTCATTGATTATGCTATCCGTTCCGGTGCTCCATTGGAGGTAATCGAAAACTTGCAAGAGATAGAAGACGAAGGGGACATTTACGAAAGCATCGAAGACATTTGGCCCGACTATCCCAGCAAGGAAGACTTCTTCTTCGACGAGGAGGAGTATTAAATCTGCCACAAGCCAAATTGGGCATAACTGCAACGCACACCGCCTTTTCATCGGACTTTTCCGTGAAAAGGCGGTTTCTTTTTTGTCTTTACGAAGCGAAGGGAAGAGGGACGTAGCGATTGGGGTTCTTATATCTGCATACAATTTGTACCTTATCAGACGTCTGGTGGGGCACAGTATTTAGACCTATACAATTGACATGAATGGGGCTGTACCGTGGGCTAAATTACGGTACAGCCCCTTATGCAATACAGGGCAGACGCACAAAAAAAATCTGTGGAGATTTCGTGTTCTATTCTCATAAAATCAAGTCATTAGCCTCACACAGATCTCACGAATCTCACAAAGCACACTTGCTAACGCTCGTGTTCGCCATCCGGCTGCAAACACTCGGCAGAGCCGACAAGCGCGGGCGAAGCGACGCGCAGTTTGTGAAATTCGTGAGATCTGTGTGAAAATCAGTTATTTGCGCGAGGTTATTCTGATGCGTCCACCCTGTTAGGGTCCCAAAAGAGTTGCTTTGTTGCAGAGTTCGCAGATGCACGCATCATAAACTTGCGTGTGCCATGCCAACCCAAAAATGAAACTTCTATAATATGCGCGTATGTACGTGCGCGAGGCAACGGGCATGGCAGCCCTCCTCTTTAATCATTTAACAACATTTAACTATTGGGGGGGGGTATTTTTTGCCTTTTTTAGTAACTTTGCGCCAAATCACCTTTTTTGTCAACTCGGTTTAGCAAAAAAGCAAGGGAGAAACAAGAAATACAATCAATAATTATTAACTAATAACAACAAAACATGAAAAAAATTACTTCTTTTTTAATGGTGCTATTCGTGGCGTTGGGCACGATGGCGCAAACGACAACCACCTATGATTTCGAGGATGGGAACGCCTTGTTTGTTGGACGCTCTCGAATCACTGTAGGTGTTGAAGATGGATTAGGTTACGATGGAACAAAGGCCGTACATTTTACGTGTGCACACAATGCTCAAAATGGCTATAGTTTTGCCGATTTTGATATTTCTTCATTAGTAGGAAATCCTAAAACTGTTACTATTAGCCTTCAGTACTATAATACCCAAGAAGGACGCGCGATTCTCTCTATTGGTGATGCAAGTGTACGTGGAACAACAGGTAATAGTAGCAAGACTACCTATAGTAACAAAGGCGCTATTTTTGCTTTGGGCTCGGAAAAGAGTAATGCCTTCTTAAATGGTTCTAAACCTGCCCTTTCTTCTTATTGCAATAAATGGTTAGACGTAAGCGTAACAGTAGACGTGATTAACAAAAAACATTCGTATACTATTAAGGAATCTGCATCAGGTACAGTACTTGCTAGTGCCGAAGGCGTAGCTTATTATAGTTCAGATGCGTTAGAATGTACTCAAATTGATTTGTTTGGATATATTAACAACAACAAGTGTGCATACATTGACAATTTGACAATCACGGTAGAACAAGATGTGCGTGCTTATGCAGACTATACCGTCAAGTATGTAGATGAGAGTGGTACTGCTATAAAGGACGCTGCTGTTTATAATGGTGCAGTAGGTGATGCTATCTCATTGGTAGAGGCAGATAAAATTTCATTTAAGAATAACGACAATACAAAGAAGTATATCTACAAGTCTGATGATGCGAATGGTAAAACTATCGCTGAGGATGGAAGTACAGTGGTGACAGTAGTCTTCCGCGAAGCTGTTACCTATAGCTACACTGCAAATGCGGTTGATGGAGAAGGTAACGTGCTGAAAGCGTTGGCTCCTGGTTCTAACTTCGAGGGAGAGACTGCAACAGTCTTTTATAACCGATATATTCTCAAAGATGGTGTCCTCTATGAGAAGGCTGCAGTAAGCAATCAATATAGTTCGGCTTTTGCTCTGTCTACTGATGGATTGTCTTTCGATATTGTATATGGAAAATCGGCTACAACAAACGCTGTCTATTTCAGCGAAGCTGAGGATATTGAAAGCGTAACTCCTTACGAGGATGGCTATACCAATATTCGTATGTCAAATGGTGCTGCAGCTTATGCTACAGAACTCGCAACAATTACTTCCCTTCCTGCCGGCGTGTATACAATTCAGTCTGCAACTCGCTCGGGTAACCCAACATTCTATGCAGGTTCAAGGGAGGTACTAACAATAAATGCTTCAGGAAGCTATACAACAGAAGTCTCGAAAGAGTTTACACTCTACGAGCCTACTGAGATTAAGGTTTCTGCGGGCTCCAAATCGAATTATTTCGACTATGTTCTTATTTGTCGTGTGGACGATGCACCCATCCGTGAACTCGTGGTCGCCGAAGGTGAGGATTTTGCTCCCGAATATGACGCTTATAGCAGCGCTACCTACACTGGTCGCACTATCGCTGCTGATACCTATGGTACCATCTGCCTCCCCTTCGCTCCCGATGCAGCTAGCTTGGCGAACTACACCTTCTTCAAGATGGAAAGCGCTGATGACGGCGTAATCAGCTTCGATAAGGAAGAGGCTCCTGTGGCCAACACTCCGTATATCTATTGCTTGAATGACGGTAAGGAGGCTGCAGCTATTACTGGTGGCGTTACTGTAGTGTCAGCTACACTCAACGACGTAGTTGCAGGCGACTGGACCATGAAGGGCTCATTCACCAACCAGGCTATCGTTGCTACCACAGGTAACTACTACGGCTATGTAGCAGCACAGAACAAGATTGTGAAGGCCAACACTACCCTTACCGTGAAGCCCTACCGCGCATACTTCACCTCAGAGAAGGCTGCAGCAGCAGTAACATTGCGCTTCACCCGCGGTGACGAGACCACCGAGATCTCTGCCGCCGAACTCGACGTACAGCCTGTAGCCGTAATCTACGACCTCGCAGGACGCCGCGTAGAGAAGATGGAGAAGGGTATCTATATCGT
>JAZPZS010000033.1:0-7468 GCA_045544835.1 Bacteroidaceae bacterium
GAGGTTCGGGTTGCGTATGGCGGCACTGTTGATGCTCACCTTGTCGGCACCGGCATCGAGCAGTCGGGCGGCATCGTCGAGTGTGCTGATGCCTCCTCCTACGGTGAAGGGGATATCTATCTCCTCGGCTATGCGGGTCACAAGGTGAGTGAAGGTGCTGCGTCCTTCGCGTGTGGCACTGATGTCGAGGTAAACGAGTTCGTCGGCTCCTTCACGAGCATACTGGCTTCCGAGGGCTACGGCGTCGCCTACATCGCGCAGGCCTTCAAAGTTGATGCCCTTGACGGTGCGTCCGTCCTTGACATCCAGACAAGGTATGATACGTTTGGCTAACATCTTCTTATCTCCTCTAAACTAATCCGTCCCTCATAGATGGCCTTGCCTACGATGACGTGGCGTAGGTTCATCTCGTTGAGGCGGTATATATCGTCCATGGCACTGATGCCGCCACTCACGATGATGTCCAGCTCGGGATATGCCGCTTGCAAGCGAGCATAGAGGTCGAAGGATGGCCCCTGCAGCATACCGTCCTTGGCAATGTCGGTGCAGATGACTTCGCGCAGCCCGTTAGGACGGAAGCGGTCGATGAGCGCTTCGATGGTCTGTTCCGACTGGTCCATCCATCCGTTGATGGCTACACGGCCATCATTGACGTCGGCACCGAGGATGAGTCGGTCGCCACCATACTGGTCGAGCCAGCGGGCAAACAGTTCGGGTCGGCTCACTGCCACGCTGCCTATGATGAGGTGGTGGGCACCGGCGTTAAAGGCGTCGCGCAAGGCTTCATCGTTCTTGATGCCACCGCCCCATTCGATATCGAGTGAGGTGCGCGTGGCAATCTCTTCCAACACGTGCAGGTTGCGTGGACTGCTGCTCTTTGCACCATCGAGGTCTACGAGGTGCAGGCGGTGTATGCCTATGTCCTGATAGCGCAGTGCCATGTCAATCGGTGAGGCATCGTACTGTTTCTTCTGGCTGTAGTCGCCCTTGGTGAGGCGCACGCACTTGCCGTCGATGAGGTCAATGGCAGGGATTATATTGATCATATTCTACAATTATCGTATAGGGCGACAAAATTAGTGCAACGTGAGAGAAAACGCAAATTTATTTAATTATATTTTCTTCCTTGTCACTCGGCTAAGATAAGGTGAACTTATCTTCGCTCTCGTTCCTGCGTCAGTTGCAGTTTTCCGAGGCGCCTCATAACTGTTTAATGCTTCATAACTAAAGGATTAATCGGTCAGCGTTGGTCTGGTGATTAGGCAAGAAATGTTTTGTACAAGGAAATCACCGTTTGCCAAGCCCATACACCTCAAGGAGCTGACGTGCAGCCTCGAAAGAGGTCACCTCACCGTGAAGCACCTGGTTCTCCTTGCAGGTGAGCAGCGAGGCGATGGTAGGGTTGTTGTAGAAGTTGTCGCGGAGGGCCTCGTTGATGCTCTCGTACATCCAGTATTTGGCCTGTTCGTTGCGGCGGTGGTCAAAGTAGCCGTTCTTCTTCACAAAGTCGATATAGTCGAACACCATTGTCCACACCTCATCGATACGCAGTCCGTAGAAGCCCGAGTAGGTGAGCACCTTGGGAGTCCACCCGCTCTCTGGCGCAGGAAATAGGTGCAGCGCATTGCGGAAGTGCGAAGCGGCCAGTTCGGCCTTCTCCACGTTGGCCCCGTCGGCCTTGTTGATGATGATGCCGTCGGCCATCTCCATGATACCGCGCTTGATGCCCTGCAGTTCATCGCCCGTGCCTGCCAGCTGGATGAGGAGGAAGAAGTCCACCATCGAGTGCACGGCGGTCTCGCTCTGCCCTACACCCACGGTCTCCACGAAAATCTTGTCGTACCCTGCCGCCTCGCACAGCACGATGGTCTCACGCGTCTTGCGTGCCACACCGCCGAGCGAACCTGCCGAGGGACTAGGGCGTATGAAGGCTTCGGGATGCACGGAGAGCTTCTCCATACGGGTCTTGTCGCCCAAGATACTGCCCTTGGTCTTTTCGCTACTGGGGTCGATGGCCAATACGGCGAGCTTGCCTCCGTAGCGTTCCAGCACATGCAAGCCAAAAGCATCGATAGAGGTACTCTTGCCCGCTCCTGGCACACCGCTGATGCCGATGCGCACCGAGTTGCCGGTATAGGGCAGACACTTCTCGATAACCTCCTGGGCTATGGCCTGATGCTCGGGGAGCAGACTCTCCACGAGTGTCACGGCACGCGACAGCATGGTAATGTCACCTTTCACGATGCCCTCCACATACTCGGCAGGAGTGAACAGGCGCTTGCGCTTCTTGGGCTTCATATAGGGATTTACCATCGAGGGCTGCTCTACGCCTGCATTTACGGTCAGGCCTTTGTATATATCTTCATTTTCGGGGTGATTCATGATTCGGCTATAATCTATTTTAATTATAGTGCAAACTTAAACAATCTTTACGGGATGGCAAACGAAATGAGGAATAAACTTGCTTTTTCACTCGCCTTGCACTAATTTTGCAAAAGAATTGAATTATGCAGCAATATTCATCGACATTACTGGAACGTGCAGTAGGCGAGTTTGCCAAACTGCCGGGCATTGGGCGCAAGACGGCACTCCGTCTGGTGCTGCACCTGTTGCGTCAGCCAGCAGCCGAAGCCGAATCATTTGCCGATGCCATAGCCACACTGCGCCGCGAGGTGAAGTATTGCAAGGTGTGCCACAATATCTCTGATAGCGATGTGTGTGACATCTGTTCGCAGCCTTCGCGCGACAACAGCATGGTGTGTGTGGTGGAGACGGTGCGCGATGTGATAGCTGTGGAGAACACGTCGCTCTATCGGGGCTTGTATCACGTGCTGGGTGGAGTCATCTCGCCGATGGACGGCATAGGCCCTTCGGACCTTGAAATAGACAGCTTGGTGGAGCGTGTGCGCTCGGGCGAGGTGAAGGAGGTAATCTTTGCCCTTAGTCCCACGATGGAGGGAGACACCACCAATTTCTATATCTATCGCAAACTTGAAGCTACGGGCGTGAAGATGTCGGTGCTCTCGCGTGGTATCTCTGTGGGCGACGAGTTGGAGTATGCCGATGAAGCTACGCTGGGACGTTCGCTGGTGAACCGCATGCCTTTTACAGGAAAAAGCTATTGATAAATACGAATATATAAATATTGAATATGATTGACTATAAGAAAATAAGCCGCAAAATCTTCATCTTCTATGCTGTGCTCATGGCGCTTATCGTGGCGTCTATCGTGTCTTGTGAACTGAATCTGCTACCGCTGGAAGGCTTGCTGGTCAATGGCGATGCTACTGTGATGTATGTTCTTGAGGTGGCAACGCTTTTTCTTGTGGGTTCTGGTCTGTTGGCTGCGCTCAAGGGCTTCCATTGGTGTCTGCATCATAAGGTGCTTGCCGCTGAAGGCCAGCAAAGAGCGAATCTTTATACCAGCTACAGCTTTGTGCGTTTAGGGATATTGGGAGCACTGATGCTGCACGGTGCAATCTTGTACTATGCAACTTTGGAGAATTGGGGTATGTACTATGGCCTTGCGGCTTTTGTGGCCTCGCTGTTCTGTCTGCCTTCTGCCGAAGGCGTGAAGGTGGAGCTGACTATGGATGCCGACAAAGAATAATGGTGTTGAATACGAATCTGTCAGACCGTCTATAGAAGTGCAACTCTCTGTAATCATCGTCAACTACAACGTCAAGTACTACTTGGAGCAATGCCTCGAGTCGGTGCGCCGTGCATCTCAAGGCTTGCAGGTGGAGACGTTTGTGGTGGACAATCTCTCGTCCGACGGTTCCATAGCCTATCTTCGCGAACGCTTTCCCGAGGTGACATTCATAGAGAATAAGGAGAATGTCGGGTTTGCCCGTGCCAACAATCAAGCCATACGCATGTCGGCGGGCAAGTATGTGTTGTTGCTCAACCCCGACACGATAGTGGCCGAGGACACTTTGGCTCGCTTCATAGCCTTCATGGACACACACACCGATGCCGGTGGAGCTGGTGCCTATATGCTGCGTACCAATGGAACGTTTGCCCCGGAGAGCCGCCGCGGCCTCCCTACCCCATTCGTAGCATTCTGCAAGATGTCAGGGCTGGCGGCGCTGTTCCCCAAGTCGCGCCTGTTTGGCCGCTACTATATGCGCTACCTTGACGAGAATGAAGCGAACAAAATAGAGATCATATCGGGTGCCTTCATGTTTCTCCGCCGCGAGGCACTCGACAAGGCAGGGCTTCTCGACGAGGACTTTTTCATGTACGGTGAGGACATTGATCTCTCGTATCGCATACTCAAGGAGGGTTACGCCAATTACTTCCTGCCTTCACGAATGCTCCACTACAAGGGTGAGAGCACGGTGAAGAGTTCGTACCGCTACGTTTATACCTTCTACCAAGCGATGCAGCTCTTCTTCAACAAGCATTATGCCCACTATTCCTTCTTGGTGAGCATTCCCATCAGCCTGGCCATCTGGGTCCGTTCACTCCTTGCCTACATCGGCAACCAGTTCAAGCACCGCTCGAGAAGTGCTGTTGAGATACGCCCCAAGAACATGCTCGTAATAGGTTCTTCCCAGATGCAGTCCGAAGTAGCCACCCTACTCTCTCTCCATCATCCTAAAGGACGGCATCGCTTCATCGAAGGATCCGAAGCCACCCTCCCCGAGGGACACCTAGCCGAGGGAATCTCCCTGGCGGGATATGATATGGTAGTGTACGACGCTGACAGCTATTCATATGCCTCCATGCTGCACCTGCTCGAGCGCACTCCACAGCACACACTGGAGATAGCTACCTATTCTACCCGCACCAAGGTGTTGATAGCCGATGCGGCATACCCTCTCGAACAATCTTAACCCTATACAAGCCATGTATCTGCAATCAGCCACTCTACGCCTCAGAGCACCCGAGCATACCGATTTGGACTTCCTGTTCCATATCGAGAACGACACGCGGCTATGGGCAGTATCTGCTTGCAAGATTCCCTACTCGCGCTACCAGTTGCAGACGTACATAGAGACCAACAGCCACGACCTGTATGCCGACAAGCAGATACGTCTGATGATCGACGAGCACGACACACCGATAGGTGCCATCGACCTGTTCGACTTCAATCCTGCCAACCATCGTGCCGAGGTAGGGATTGTCATCGACAGTGTACATCGACATAAGGGGCATGCACGAGAAGCACTAGCCATGGTGTGCGAGTATGCCTCTCAGGTATTATCGCTCCATCAGCTATACGCCTATGTCTATAGCGACAACGAGGCAGCCATCCGCCTATTCACCTCCTGCGAGTTCGCAGCAGTTGCCACCCTCCCCGACTGGGCCTTCATCGAGGGACAATACAAGAGCGTGGTGCTGTATCAACGTATATTTGAAAAATAATTTAATAAAAAACGCTCAAACGTTTTGTAGATACAGAAAAAGTATCTATCTTTGCACCCGCAATCGAGAGAGATTGCCTTTGGATTTGAAAATTTTCTGGTGCGTTAGTTCAGTTGGTTAGAATATCTGCCTGTCACGCAGGGGGTCACGGGTTCGAGTCCCGTACGCACCGCACAGAAAATCCAGTCCTTAGTAAGCAAATAAATTGGTGCGTTAGTTCAGTTGGTTAGAATATCTGCCTGTCACGCAGGGGGTCACGGGTTCGAGTCCCGTACGCACCGCAAAAGAGAAGCCAGTAGGCTTCTCTTTTTGTTTTATATCCAGGAACCTCACCTCATTATCCCATACCGCGCCGTACCACCCAGCGCCTCCTCTATACGGATCAGTTGGTTATACTTGGCTATACGGTCGCTACGGCTCATCGAGCCCGTCTTTATCTGTCCCGCATTCACCGCCACGGCAATGTCGGCAATCGTGGTGTCCTCGGTCTCGCCCGAGCGGTGGCTGATGATGGTGCTGTATCCATTGCGGCGGGCCATCTCGATGGTGTCGAGCGTCTCGCTGAGCGTACCTATCTGATTCACCTTCACGAGCACGCTGTTGGCGCAGTTCAGCTCTATGCCTTTGCGCAGGTACTTCACGTTCGTCACAAAGAGGTCGTCGCCCACCAGCTGGCAGCGGTCGCCAATGCGCTCGGTGAGCATGGCCCATCCCTCCCAGTCGTTCTCGGCCATGCCATCCTCGATGGAGTCAATGGGGTAAAGCCCTATGAGTCGTTCGAGGTAGTACACCTGCTCGGCAGAGGTGCGTCGACTGCCGTTGGGCCCCTCAAACAGGCTGTAGTCATACACCCCATCCTTGTAATACTCCGATGCCGCGCAGTCGAGTGCCAGCGTCACCTCCTTACCGGGCTTGTATCCGGCAGCCTCGATGGCCTGCACGAGCGACTCCAGCGCCTCTTCGGTGCCCCTCAGGGCAGGCGCAAAGCCACCCTCATCGCCTACGGCCGTGCTGTAGCCCCGCTTGCGCAACACGCTCTTCAGTGCGCCAAATACCTCGGCACCCATCTGTATGGCTTGCCGTATGCTACGTGCCCCGATGGGCCTTACCATAAACTCCTGAAAGGCGATGGGCGCGTCGGAGTGGCGGCCACCGTTGAGCAGGTTCATCATCGGTACGGGTAGCACATGGGCATTCGTGCCACCGATGTATCGGTACAGCGGCATGCCGCACGACTTTGCCGCAGCCCTGGCTATGGCGAGCGACACGCCCAACATCGCATTGGCCCCGAGGTTACGTTTCGTGGGCGTACCGTCCAGCTCCAGCATCAGCTTGTCCAGCTCGCGCTGGTTATACACGTTGCATCCATGCAGCACGGGAGCTATACGCTCGTTGATGTTTACCACCGCCTTCGTCACTCCCTTGCCACCATAGCGACGCTTGTCGCCATCGCGCAGCTCCAGCGCCTCATTCTCACCCGTAGAAGCGCCCGACGGCACGGAAGCACGTCCTACCACACCATTCTCAAGCACCACGTCGGCCTCTATGGTAGGCGTGCCGCGCGAGTCCAGGACCTCACGTCCTCTGATATCCGTTATTCTCATATCTTCGTTTCTTATTATGGTTTATACTTTAATACTAACACAATGATAGCAACAAACGAGCGAAATATAAAGTTTGCAGCTTCAGTACACCTTAGCTATCTATTGCAAAGTTAGGCATAATGTTGCAAAACCAACAAACGCTTCAGTCAATAACCCCATTGAAGTAGTCTATAACGATGGATAAAGCCAGTGCTATCTGTTCCACTTCTTGTCAAATGTTGTTAGGGGCTGCCGAAATTTCTATAATTAGAGTACATACAGCCTCCTATGCAATTACATTTTTGCCGGGTGGCAGTTTTTTGTATTGTGCCTTCGATGATGATTTACAGGGCATTTGCTCCTGTTCTATGGCCAGGGAAAACGCATTATAGAATATCGCTAATATTCCTACACGAATGATTGAATTTTATAGTCCATTTTCTCGCAAATATTTGATTCTCACGCAGACTCCGCAGACTTACGCAGAACACGCATCGTAAACTCGCGTGTACCGT
>JAZPZS010000034.1:0-4039 GCA_045544835.1 Bacteroidaceae bacterium
GTGCTCGTTGGGGTTGAGCGTGCCGGGGTTGATGTTGATATACGGGTCGAACTTCTGGATTGTCACATTGTAGCCGCGTGCTTGCAGCAATTTACCTATTGAAGAGGAGATAACGCCCTTTCCGAGCGAAGAGGCTACGCCGCCAGTGACGAAGATGTACTTTGTTTCAGCCATAACACAAAAAATTAAAAGTTCTGTATTGAATTTACCAAGCTGCAAAGTTAGTAATTTTTGGGACAATATAAATAAATATGATGCAATTAGTTTTCGAAAAAGTAGAAAAAATGTCATAAATTGCGATAGGGTAGTGACTGCTATTGTAAAAATATGTATCTTCGCGGTTGATTTTTTTTATGTGGTAAATATAATATATTAATATGGTATATCTAAAGAATAAACTTACGCTTTGCATAGCCTTTTCTTGTTTGGCCAATTGGGGATTTGCTCAATCAGTTTCTTCTGATTCGGCCTCTTTGCATGTTCCTGTAGATTCGTTGATGCCCGTGGTACGTGATACCATAGTAGCTGATACGTTATTAGTGATACCCAATGACAGTTTGCCGTCTGAGCAGTTAGCAGATTCACTGCAAGCAGATCTTCCTTCTGTTGTGAAGATTGACTCTACGGCTTTAATCCTAGAGCAGGTAAAAGCTGTGACAGATATGATCTCAGCCAAGTCTATCATTGATGCGCAGATGGTGAAAAAAGTATTTTCAGATACTGCAATTGTAAATAAGTACAACCGCCTATTGGATAAATTAGTAATGGACTATGAGCAAGCTGTTCAATCCATTGATGGCGAAGACTCCATTCATTTCAATCCTCTTTATTTCAGATTGTTTGCTCCGCTTACTCTGTACAAGACTCCCATGAGTGACGCATTGAAGCTTTATTGTATGGAAGAGATTTCTTCGGAAGACAGCCTCCGAATTGCAAATATGATAAGTGGCCGTGACGTACGATTGTTGGATGAACTTAACCGTACGCTTCTAGCGACTTATCTGTCTCTACCTACCGAAGTGCTTATGACCGAAGAAGAGTTAATGGCAAGCCAAAGTGTTTCGGAAGAAGCAATCAAAAGCACGACTGACAATGCAAAGTTGAATGTACCGACGGTATTGGTGAATCCATTAAGCGATGTTAAACAAGCTGACATCAATACGGATATGGTGGTGCAGAAACCGAATTTTTGGAAAACCTTGGGTAACTTCTCCACACAGATGACTGAGTCGTTCTTTTCGCCCAACTGGTATCAGGGAGGAACGAACAACATCAACATGCTTTCTACTATGCGCCTTGAGGCCAACTATAATAATAAAAAGAAAATCCAGTGGGACAATAAGTTAGAAGCACGTATCGGATTCTATCAGAATACAGGAGACGAGATACAATCTAACCAAGACATGTTGCGTATGACCTCCAAGCTCAACCTCAAGGCTATTCGCAACTGGAACTACACAGTGGAGGCGCAGGGGGAAACGCAGATGATGCAGCACTTCAATGGAGACAATACCCTGAAGTCGCGTTTCATGACTCCGTTCAATGGTTCGCTTACTGTCGGTATGGACTTCAAGAAGAACTTCAAGAACGGTAGCATATCCATCTTCCCCGGTCCACTCTCATACAAAATGACCTATGTGGCAGTCAAGGACTTGGCACCCAAGTATGGCGTGGAGAAAGGACGTGTCCGTAATGACATCGGTTCGAAGCTTGAGGTAAACTTCAACTATAAGATCACCAAGAATATCAGCTATCGCACACGTTTCTACTACTATACTCCGTATGACTATGTACAGATGGATTGGGAAAACACCTTCAACTTCCAGGTGAGCAAGTATATCTCTACCACGTTGTTCTTCCATACCCGCTTCGACGACCATGTGGCGCGTAACGAAGACTGGGGATTCCTGCAGTTCAAGGAGTACCTGACCTTTGGTCTCAACTATTCATGGTAAGAGCGTATTTAGTGTTTAGAGTTTAGAGCTAAGAGTGAAGAGTTTTGCCCGGCGATAGAACTTTTGTCGCCATTTATGGGTTAACTCTTCACTCTTAACTTTTAACTCTTAATTGCACATGATGAATAAACAAAGCATACAGCTGGCCCTTCACCTCTCGGCTTTTATGCTCTCACTGTTGCTCGTTATCAGTATATCCATTGATACGTTTAAGGGAGTACCTTTCTATAATGACACCAACTATCTCGACCTTCAGTTCTGGATTTGTGTACTGCTCATCGTACTGTTTGGCCTTGAGGTTTATAGTGCGGAGAATTCGTGGCTGTATTTTGGCAACCACGTGCTATTTCTTCTTCTGATAATACCCTATCTCACGCTGTTCGATTGGTGGGGCGTGGAGCTTTCCCCCGAGATGGAGTTCCTCTTCCGTTTCATTCCGCTTATTCGTGGATATATAGCTTTTACTATTATCGCCTATTGGCTCTTGCGTGACCTCACGGCAGGACTGCTCATCACCTATATCGTGGTGCTCTTCTCCTTTATATATTATTGTAGCCTTATTTTTTATGTGTTGGAGGTCAATGCGAATCCTGGTGTGCACGACTTTTGGGATTGTCTGTGGTACTCATGCATGACAGCTACCACGGCCGGATGTAGCATCCAGGCCGTCACGGCAGTAGGCAAAATCATCTCCGTACTGCTTGCCTTGGCTGGTATGATGCTCCTACCCGTCTTCACCGTCTACCTTACCAATATCATTCGTTTCGGACATCTCAAGAATGGCGATGAACAGGTTGATGGGGAACAATTGCCCCAATGAGGACCATTTATCCAGGATATACCGTTTATTTCTTCATTCCTAAGGTGTGAATTCTTAAATCATAATCATTGATTTATTATTCAGTGGCTTTGATTTAATATTCATAGGCTTTGAATAATGAAACGGAGCTTGTGATTTAGATTTTCGGCATTTATATCATGACTTTACGGAGGTAATGAAATAAATAATCCAACCGACCTTTATAAGTTATGGCCGATGGCTCTGCGATGTATGAACTAAAAAAAACGGACTTTTTGTTGTGTATTTCCCGAAAACTTCCTAACTTCGCATCGTGGAAATGCGGCAGTAGCTCAGTTGGTAGAGCATCAGCTTCCCAAGCTGAGGGTCGCGGGTTCGAGCCCCGTTTGCCGCTCTCTTAAGAATTCTGATAGTCATATTAGGATTCTTTTTATTTATAGCATCAAAAAATAATGCCACCCCGTGAGGAGTGGCATTATTCATACATATATATACTTACTGATTATTTGAACTCGTCCCAGCTCTTGATGGGTATGTCGTCTGCAGAGAGGGTGCAGAAGGCATTGATGAATGCCTCGGCAAGACGTGCATTGGTGAGCAGGGGGATGTTGAGGTCTACAGCGGCACGGCGAATCTTGTATCCGTTGGTGAGCTCACCGGCGGTGAGGTTCTTCGGCAGGTTCACCACCATGTCAATCTCCTTGCGGTGGAGCATGTCGAGTGCCTGGGGCTGCATGCCCTCTTCGCTGGGCCAGTAAACGAGGGTGTTCTCCACGCCGTTCTCGGTGAGGTAGCGTGATGAACCACCGGTGGCGAAAAGCTTGTAACCCTTGCTCACGAGCAGCTTGGCGGCATCGAGCATGGCGGCCTTCTGCTTGGACGTACCGGTAGAGAGGAGGATGTTCTTCTCAGGGATGCGCTGACCTACAGAGAGCATAGACTCGAGCACAGCTACAGAGGTGTCGTCACCGATACAGCCTACCTCACCCGTTGATGCCATGTCGACACCGAGCACGGGGTCGGCCTTCTGCAAGCGGTTGAACGAGAACTGCGATGCCTTGATGCCTACGTAGTCGAGGTCGAAGAGGTTCTTCTCGGGCTTCTCTACGGGGAGACCAAGCATGATCTTGGTGGCCAGCTCGATGAGGTTGATCTTGAGCACCTTGCTCACGAAGGGGAACGAGCGTGAAGCACGCAGGTTACACTCGATAACCTTGATATCGTTCTCGCGGGCGAGGAACTGGATGTTGAAGGGGCCTGAGATGTTGAGCTCCTTGGCAATCTT
>JAZPZS010000035.1:0-33689 GCA_045544835.1 Bacteroidaceae bacterium
GATGACCGCCCAGCGAGCCTCCGAAGGCACATAGAAAATATTCTCGGCGGTGTACTCGTCCTTATCCTCTTCGAAACCCTCACCCTCGGCAAGAAGCTCTTCGTAGCGTGCCTCAAACTTATCGGAGATATACTTCAGGAATATCAGTCCGAGCACTACGGACTTATATTCCGATGCATCGATATTACCGCGCATCTTGTCGGCCGCCCGCCAAATCTGGTCCTCAAATCCTATGTCTGCTGTATTGACTTTTGCCATATCGTATATTGCTTTTATGTAAGATGTATATGTATCTCGCAAATTTAATAATAATATGTGAAAAAACCGATTCCTCGCTCCCGTTTTTTTGTCAGCGAACTAATACTTAGCCAACTCTACTAACAACCACAGCACAGTTTCTCGTTTTTGGTCGTAGGTATCAGTAGTTAAGAAAAACAGTGGCTTTTTAACGATAACGATGAAACTGCCTATGGCTGTACGATACGTTGACGTTGACGAAACCCTTTTCTACAATTTATGCCAACACCCCCTGGCAGGTTTTGCATTCGCCTCCAAGAATATGCCAAAGGGGGTTGGCAGGTTCTCGTTTAGCGCCAGTGCAACGTACTTATAATGAAAGAGTAAGGGCCTACACAATTACATTTTTGCCGCCTGGCAGGTTTTTATATTTTCATCTTCATCTGCTAATCAATAAAATCAGTAGTAAGAAACGGAGCAAACCAAACCACTCATTTTCAGGAAACAAACCATACAAAATTTTTTCTCTTCGCGAGGAGAAAATATTCTCTCCGCGAAGAGAAAGATTTATCCTCGCGAGGAGAATAGTTTATCTTCCCGAAGGTAATGAGGAACATAGCCATAGAACAGGAACAAATGCCCTGTAAATCATCATCGAAGATACTATACAACTGCAAATCGAAGGCAATAAAAAACTGCCACCCGGCAAAAATGTAATTGCATAGGGGCAGTAGGGGGGCAATCATCCTATTTATGGATAATTTGCGGGCTATTTGCGGGTATTTATGTTGAAAACAGGGGGTGAGCCTCTCTCCTTGTTGCGCGGCTTATAGTACCAGCTTCAATATCTCCTCGGCATGATGTACGATGTGATTGGCTCCATTGGAGCTGAGCTCCTCTTCGTCGCGGAATCCCCAAGTGACGCCAATGCTCTCTACCTCTGCATTGTGTGCCGTAAGCATGTCGACACCCGAATCGCCAATATAGATGGTGTCGGCTCGGGAGACTCCAGTAACTGATAGTATATCGTTCACGATTGTGGGGTCGGGCTTGATGGCTACGCCCTCGCGCTGGCCATATACGGCTGCGAAGCGTATGTCGGGGAAGAAATGCGCGACGAGCTTGACGGTCGCCTGCTGATACTTGTTGGAGGCTACGGCTACTTGCACTCCGTGGGATTGTAGTTCGTGGAGCAGCTCTACGATGCCGGGGTAGGGACGGCTGTCGTCGGCGTTGTGCTCATTATAATAAGGTATGAAATGGGTGCGTATGCGCAATACGTTCTCTTCGTTGCGTGCCTCTTCGGGGAGTGCGCGGGCAAAGAGTTTGTTGATGCCATTGCCTACAAAGTGGTAGTATGCCTCGGTAGGGTGGGTAGGATAGCCACACTTGGCCAATGCTTGGTTGGTAGCATTGGCCAAGTCGGCTACGGTGTCGAGTAGGGTGCCATCAAGGTCGAAGATGGCAAGTCGCTTATTCATCTTTCTTTATCTCTAAAGTACTTTTCAGTTGTTGCTCCCACTTCTTCACCCATTCAAACCAGCTGTCGGCGCTGTGCATCTTGCTCTGCTCCTCCTTGTCAGAGGCAAAAGCTATATAATAGGTGAAGCTGAGTTCCTTGGAGAGGCTTCGTGCCTTATCGCCCAGCAGGTAGAGCATGTTCTCTGCATTGTCGGGCTCGCCCACTACATGGCGCTGAGGGATGCTTACTGCCATGCCCAGTACCTCTTTCTTGCGGTTCAGGGTGTCCTTCTTTCCTGCAGGCCAATTGTCGCCCCATACAGCTGCTGTACCTATGTGGTCGGTGTATGTCTGGCAATTGTCTACTTTTATAAGACCTGTGCAGAAGGGTTTGCTGATGGGCTTCTCTCCCTTGATGCAAACATCTACCTGAACGTCGCGATGTCCACCATAGAGGGTGTAGCGTAGGGTGAGGTCAAGCTTGTTGCCTTCGTATTGCCAATCCTCATCGTGAATCTCTACCACGGTGCGCAGGGGGCCATAGGCAAGGATGCTCTCGGTGCGTGATTTTACAGGCTGTATGTATGATGGCTTATTGTCGGTATAGCCACGGAAAGTGCCAAGAGCACAGGTAGTTCCAGCCCACAGGATATCATCGCCATAGCCATTGGCGAGGTGGTCGGGGGTGGGGTAGAACTGGGTCTGCTCAATCTCCAGTTGTTGCTTGCGTTTACCGTAGATATCTACCGTCTGACGCTCGTCGAAGTAAACGCGGTAGGCCACGAGTTTGGACTCGAAGGCAGGACCATGATGGTGGAGATTGTTATATACGTTCACGTTGCCGGGTACGGTAAGCGATTGTATGGGCTTGTGACCCTTCGACTTGTCGCTAAGGAGCATCTCGGCAAATACTTGGGCGGGGTAGCGTCCGGGCTTGGCTGTTTGGCTCAGCTCAACGGTTACCTTACGCTCTTCACGTCCGGGGACATCAAGGAGGAACACCACCTCTTCGTTGATGCCGTCGCCATTGAGGTCATCGAGCTGGGAGGGTATCTCTACGTCTGTCTGTGTGTCTTCGTCCCATACGCATACCGTGGCAGAAAGGTAGTTTGCAGCTTGCTGCTCGGGAGTGAGCGTGAGTACAACGGGCTCGTTGCTCTTGTCGAGCTTCGATGGGTTGCCGATTGTGTATGTGAGTTGCTCGCTAGCGCTCTGCCCCATGATGCTGAGGCAGAGTAGGCTGGCGAGGCTAGTGATTATTGTTCGCATAAATGTATGTTCTATTTATTAAATTAGAGGTCTACGGCCTGTTGCTTGCCAATCTGTGCGTAGTTGTCACCATTGATAGTAACGTTCTGCACACCGCCCATGCGTATGGCAGGACTACCGTCCTCGGTCTCAATCTTCAGGTTGTTGATGGTGATGTCCTTGGCCTCCTGGAATACGGCACCCTCCTTGGCATCGGTGATGATGACGTTGTTGAGGTTGATGTTGGCAATGCGCATCTCGGGCAAGCCATTGAAGAAGATGGCGCGTCCGCAACCCTTACATGTTACGTTGTCGATGTAGATGTTGCGGAAGATGGGGGTCTCTTCTGTTACGGGCAACAAGTTGCCTGCCATATTACCCTCTTCGTCGTAGTTGACCTCCTCGCGTGACTTGCCGCTATAGAAGAGGTTGAAGATGAGGGCTTCGGCGGGGATATTGATCATGTTGATGTTGCTGATGTAGATGTTCTCCACGAGTCCGCCACGTCCGCGACAGCTCTTGAAGCGGAGACCTACGTCAGTGCCCATGAATGTACAGTTGTCAACGAAGATGTTCTGCACACCACCACTCATCTCGCTACCTACTACGAAACCTCCATGGCCGTGCAGCACGACATTGTTCTGTATGATGACATTCTTGCAGGGCTCGCCACGGCGACGTCCGTCCTCATCCTTGCCCGATTTGAGGCAAATGGCATCGTCACCGGCATCGAAATGGCAGTTGGCGATGATGGCGTTGGTACACGACTCCAGGTCGAGTGCATCGCCATTCTGTGAGTACCAGGGGTTTACGACGGTAACCTTGTTCAGGGTAATGTGGTCGCATGAACGTGGGTGCAGACACCAGGCGGGTGAGTTCTTGAAGGTACATCCCTCGATGAGTACACGCTTGCACTTCACGAAGTTGAGCAATACGGGGCGCAACCAGTCGCGGATGCTGTTCCACTCCTCTTCGGTTTCGATGCCTACGGGGTTGTTGAAGTTGATGCAGGCCTTCATGCCCTTGATAGAGCCCTCGCTGGGATACCATGTAGTGCCTTCTACTACACCGCCTTTGCGGATGAGCTTGTTCCATTGGCTTTCAGTCATCTTGCTCTTCTTCACTGCACGCCAGGTGTCGCCATTGCCGTCAAACGTGCCATGTCCTGTGATGGCTATGTTCTCGCAGTTCCATGCTGAGATGGGCGACTGGCAACGGCGTGTGTCGAGTCCCTCAAAGCTGGTCTCGATGATGGGGTAGAGCGAGTGGTCGCCCGAGAAGTAAACCAGGGCATTGTACTCGGTATAGAGATTCACGTTGCTCTTCATCTCGATAGGACCTGTTATCCACAAGCCTTCGGGGATAACAACCGTGCCACCGCCCTTCTCGCTGACGTGAGTGATGGCATCGTTGATGGCCTTGGTATTGAGTGCGATACCATCGCCTATGGCACCGAATTCCTCGATGCTTACCTTGTAGTCGGGGAAGGTAGGCAGTTGCACCTCCTCCATCTCGAAGGGCAGACGGTCATAAACAGCTTTGTCGATGGGGTAACTCTCCTTCTTGCCTCCGCAAGCTGCAAACAGTGCCATTGTGGCTGCTGCTAACAGGGTGTAGAAATGTTTTTTGTTCATAATGGTATTATTAATATGATTGTTTGTCATGCTTTATCGGACAAAGATACAATTTTAATTTTATACTCAATGAAAAATGGACACGGATTTGACAATAACGGTGAAACTTTATACCTTTGCCACCGTAAATCAATCTACCAACGAATGGAAGTAGCCTTATATCTCATTCCCTGCACCTTGGGCGATACCCCTGTTGAGAAGGTGCTGCCGGCTTATAATCACGATATTGTCGTGGGTATACACCATTTTATAGTCGAGGACATACGTTCGGCTCGCCGTTTTCTCAAGAAGGTGGACCGCGACATCAATATTGATGAGCTCACCTTCTACGAGCTCAACAAGCACACCTCTCCCGAAGCCATCAGCTCGTATCTGAAACCCTTGCAGCAGGGCCAGCCTATGGGAGTCATCTCTGAGGCAGGATGTCCTGCAGTTGCCGATCCGGGAGCCGATGTCGTGGCTATAGCACAGCGCAAGAAGCTGAAAGTGGTTCCTCTGGTGGGGCCGTCGAGCATCATTCTCAGCGTCATGGCATCGGGGTTCAATGGCCAAAGCTTTGCTTTCCATGGCTACCTTCCTATCGAGGTCGGAGAGCGTGCCAAGATGCTCAAGCATCTGGAATCCAGGGCCTATAATGAATCGCAGACACAGCTGTTCATAGAGACTCCCTATCGCAATCTGAAGATGTTTGATGACATCCTCCGTACCTGCCGCCCACAAACTCGTCTGTGCATTGCTGCCAACCTCACTTGTGAAGGTGAATATGCTGTGACCCGCACCATTGCCGAGTGGAAGGGGCAACACCCACCCATAGAGAAGATTCCCTGCATATTCTTGATTTATCGTAATTAGGTAAACCTTTCCTGTCGGTTTACCGAGAATAATAAGAGGAGGGGGTGTCGCACCCTCCTCTCTTGTTTCAGTATTGTCATTCTGAGCAAGGCGAAGAATCTCTATTTGTCATTTGTACTGCTATGAGATCCTTCGCTACGCTCAGGATGACACTACCGCATATTATTTATTAGTTTAGCTTCTTAATACGCAAACAAAGGATAATCCTTCATGGTCGCATTCACACGAGTACGAACACTGGCGATTACCTCCTCGTTCTCCACGTTAGAGAGCACGGTCTCTATCATCTCGGCAATCTCCACCATGAGGTCCTCCTTGGCACCACGTGTAGTGATGGCAGGTGTTCCGAGACGGATACCAGAGGTCTGGAATGCTGAGCGACTATCGAAGGGTACCATATTCTTATTTACGGTGATGTCGGCCGATACCAGTGCCTTCTCGGCTACCTTACCGGTGAGGTCGGGGTATTTCTCGCGCAGGTCTACCAGCATGCTATGGTTGTCGGTGCCGCCCGATACGATGGTGAAGCCGCGGGCGATGAGGGCCTCGGCAAGGGCCTTGGCATTCTTCTGCACCTGTGTCTGGTACTCCTTGTACTCGGGCTGTAGGGCTTCGCCGAAGGCTACAGCCTTGGCTGCGATGACATGCTCGAGCGGTCCGCCCTGGATACCGGGGAACACGGCAGAGTCGAGCAGGGCCGACATCATCTTGACCTCGCCCTTCGGAGTGGTCTTGCCCCAAGGGTTGGGGAAGTCCTTACCCATCATGATGACACCGCCACGAGGACCGCGGAGGGTCTTATGGGTGGTAGAGGTTACGATGTGGGCATACTTGACGGGGTTGTCGAGCAAGCCGGCTGCGATGAGACCTGCGGGGTGAGCCATATCAATCATGAGGATAGCACCTACCTTATCGGCAATCTCGCGCATGCGCTTGTAGTCCCACTCGCGTGAGTAGGCCGAGCCGCCACCGACGATGAGCTTGGGCTGCTCGCGCAGGGCTACCTCTTCCATCTGGTCGTAGTCGACACGGCCAGTCTCCTTGCAGAGGTTATACTCGCAGGGGGTGTAGAGGATACCTGATGTGTTGACGAGCGAACCGTGTGAGAGGTGTCCGCCATGGGCGAGGTTGAGGCCCATGAACTTGTCGCCGGGGTTGAGGCAGGCGAGGAATACGGCTGCATTGGCCTGGGCGCCTGAGTGGGGCTGCACGTTGGCCCATTCGGCTCCGAAGAGCTGTTTCAGACGGTCGATAGCGAGCTGCTCGCTCTTGTCTACCACCTCGCAACCGCCATAGTAGCGGCGTTCGGGGTAGCCCTCGGCATATTTGTTGGTCATACACGAACCCATGGCCTGCATCACTTGGTCGCTGACAAAGTTCTCTGATGCGATGAGCTCGATACCTTTGAGTTGTCTCTGATGTTCTTCTTCAATCAAGTTGAATACTAAATCGTCTCTTTTCATACTTCTTGTATTAATACCTATTCTAAAATGCGTACGGAGTGCGATATGCCATAAATCTCCATTACAGGTTACAAAAGTATATAAAAATGTGGAGATGGCGAACAATTAGTAGAATAAAAAGCGGATTTAGGTGCAATTTGTTGCTTGGTCGCTAAATTTCTATCCACCCTTTCCCTTGGCGCACGATTTCCAGTTCGCCATCCATGCAGTTGACGATGGTGCTCAGCTCGGTGCCGCCCTCGCCGCCGTCGATGATGAGGTCAACACGCTCGCCGTACTTCTCGTCGATGAGTTCGGGCTGGGTCATGTATTCGATATCCTCGTTTGCGGCAACCTTCAGGCTGGTCGAGAGTAGGGGAGCGCCCAAGGCTTCGCATATCTCGCGTGTGATGTTGTTGTCGGGGATGCGTATGCCCACTTCCTTGCGGTTTTTGAATATCTTGGGCAGTCGGTTCCCTGCAGGCAGGATGAAGGTGAAGGGCCCAGGCAGCTGGTCGCGCATGATACGGAAGGTGTCGTTGTCGATACGCACATATTCGCTCACGTTGCTGATGTCGTGTGCCACGACAGAGAGCAGGTGGTGCTTGGTGTCAACTCCCTTGATTTCGCACACACGCTCTATGGCCCGTTCTTTCAAGGCATGGCAGCCGATGGCGTAAGTCGTGTCGGTGGGGTAGATGATGACGCCACCGCTGTTCAGCACTTCGACGATGCGGTCGAGGTCGCGGCGCGAATTGTTCTTTTCGTAGAGTTTCAGTATCATGGTATGGTAGATTTGTTGTTCGCCTTTTCGAATTTTGCTACAAAATTACAGTAATTTCTGGATAAGCAATGCAATATTTACTCATTTGTTATTAACTTTGCACGAATCATTGATGGAATAGGTAATGCATAGATAATAGTTGCAATCATGGATTTCAAAGATCTTATAAAGACCCGTCGCTCGTGTCGTACGTTTACCGAGCAGTTGCTCACCGAAGAGCAAACCGTGGCACTCATGCGTGCCGCACTGATGAGTCCGTCGTCGCACCGCACCAACGGATGGCAGTTTGTACTCGTCGATGATAAAGAGAAGCTGCATGCCCTGTCGGCCTGCAAGGAGAGCGGATCAGCCCTTATCGATGGTGCTCCCCTGGCCATCGTCGTGTGTGCCGACCCTGCAGCCAGCGATGTGTGGATAGAGGATGCCTCCATCGCCACGCTCATGATACAGCTACAAGCCGAGGAGCTGGGCCTGGGCTCTTGCTGGGTACAGGTGCGCCGTCGCCATACCATCGACGGACGTCCCTCCGATGCGGTGGTACGCGAGATACTGGGCATACCCGACAGCATGGAGGTGCTCTCCATCGTGGCCGTCGGACATAAGGCCATAGAGCGCAAACCCTTCAATGAAGAGCATCTGCAATGGGAGAAACTGCACGTGAACGAGTGGTAGTGCTCGGCGCGGGCCGCGTGGCTACTCATCTGGTGCCTGCGCTGGTGGGTGCCGGGTATAGGGTGGCGCAGGTGTGGTCGCGCACGATGGCCTCGGCATCGGCCTTGGGCCAGCCGTTGGGCATCTCCTATACCGATGACCTCACTGCTGTGCCTGCTGATGCGGACATCTATATCGCTTGCGTGGCCGATGGGGCTTTGCCCGAGGTGGCCAGGCAGATTGTTGCCCGGGGGCAGCACTCATCCCGCGCTCCTCTCTTCCTCCACACTGCGGGTAGCGTGTCCATGGATGTTTGGCGCGAGGCGGGGGCCACAAGTTATGGTATACTGTACCCGTTGCAGACCTTCAGCAAGGAGCGTGAGGTAGATATGCGTGAGGTGTCGCTCTTCGTGGAGGCATCGGACGAGGCTTCGCTCATGGCCGTAGAGGCGCTGGCGCATGGTTTGTCGGGCAAGGTATATCGTGCCGACTCGCGTCGCCGTGCCCTGCTGCATGTTGCTGCCGTCTTTGCCTGCAACTTCACCAACGCCATGTATGATGCTGCCCACCAGCTGCTGGCTACGGACGGTATCCCCTTCGATGTGCTGCTCCCCCTGATTGACGAGACGGCCGCCAAGGTGCACGCCCTCACTCCACGTGAGGCTCAGACAGGCCCTGCCGTGCGTGGCGATGAGGCAGTGATGCAAAGCCATATCCATCGCCTTGCCGATATGCCCGACCTGCAGACCCTCTATGCCCGAATAAGCAAAATGATTGCTGAATTAAAAATTAAAGATTAAAAAATAAAAGGGTGTCGTTATCGTCAACGTAATTTCATCTTTCAACTTTCATCTTTCAACTTTCAACTCAATTTTCAACCTTCAACTCAATGAATCTCATCCTCGCATCCAACTCGCCCCGCCGCAAGGAACTGCTTGCCGGATTGGGCTATCCCTTCGAGGTACGCCTCCTCAGCGGTATTGATGAATCATACCCCGATACGCTGCGTGGTGGTGATATCGCGGCTCATATATCGCGTGTCAAGGCCGATGCCTATCGTGCCACCATGGCGGCCGACGAACTGGTCATCACGGCCGACACCATCGTCTGTCTCGACGAGCAGGTGCTGGGCAAGCCTGCCGATGAGGCCGAGGCCATAGCCATGCTGCGTAGCCTCAGTGGTCGCACACATCAGGTGTACACAGGCGTGACGCTCACCACCATAGGCAATACCTCCACGTTCGTGTCCTGTAGCGATGTCACCTTCGCCTCGCTCACCGATGAGGAGATACGTCACTACGTCACCCACTACCGCCCCATGGACAAGGCGGGTGCCTACGGCATACAGGAGTGGATAGGCTACATCGGTGTGGAGCGCATCGAAGGATCCTACTTCAATGTCATGGGACTGCCCGTGCAGCGGCTCTATACCGAGCTGAAGGAGAAGTTCGGGCTGTAATAAAAGGGAATAATATAGCTGTTGTCCCAAAACGTTCCGTGTCATTTCGAGCAAAGCGAGAAATCTCGCAAACGTCTCATGCTAAGCCCCAGCGCGGGACCCCTCGGCGCTTCGCTTTGTCGGGATGACACCAACGCTGAGATTTAGTGTTAGTGGACAACATCTATATTATCTCCATTTTTTTTATGGAGAAATGCTATGTTTTAAAAAATATAGCTATATTTGCAACCTGTAGTTAGCAGAAATTCAATCTTTATAACATACTTTATGAAAAAACTATTCCCCTTGATGGCTCTGTTGCTGATGAGCACAGCCGTATTGGCCCAGCGCCAGACCGATATCCTAGACCGCGGTCTGGTGGCCCTCCCCGCAGGTGAAGGCAACTTTGTGAGTTGGCGTATCTTCGCCGAAGAGTACTACGATGTGGAGTATAACCTCTATCGAGATGGGGAGAAAATCAACGCTACCCCCTTGCAGGTGAGCAACTACACGGACACTAAGGGCTCTGCCAACAGCAAGTACCAGGTGGCTCCCGTAGTACGCGGCGTGGAGCAGGAACTGTCCGCAGCCGTTACCCTATGGAACAACGGGTATTACGATATCCCTATGCAGCCTGTCATCAACCGTAATGGGCAGAATGTGACTTCGGAATACACGCTCAATGACGTGTCGCTTGCCGATGTCGATGGAGATGGCGTGTCGGAGTTTATCGTCAAGCGCAACAGCAACAATGCACGCGAATACTCGACCAATAAGTATAACTTCCATCGTCTGGAATGCTATAACATGAAGGGCAATCGCCTGTGGTACATTGATCTGGGACCCAATATGATATCGGGCCCCGATGAACAGTACGATATCGTGGGCTATGACTGGGATGGTGACGGCAAGGCCGAGATGCTCTTGCGCGGAGCCGACAATATGATCATCCATAAGGCTGATGGTACTACTGTGGAAATTGGCAACATGTCGTTTGACAGTCGCAACTCCCTGTCGAGCGATGCAAACATGGCCTATACCCATACAGGCAACGAATACCTGCTCTACCTCAATGGAGAGACAGGCGAACCCTACGTCAATATGCCCTATCCGCTGCCTCGTCTTGAGAAGGGACAGACTGACCTGAATGCCGTATGGGGAGATGGCTATGGACACCGTTCTACCAAGCACTACTTCGCCGCTCCCTTCCTTGATGGCCGTCGGCCCAGCATATTCCTTGGGCGAGGAGCCTATACCATACATAAGATGTGTGCCTTTGACGTGAACCCCGAGACTCACGAGCTCACCCAACGCTGGCGCTGGGATGACCCCGGTGGAGCATGGCGCGGACAGGGATACCACAACTTCGGTATTGCTGACGTGGATATGGACGGCCGCGATGAAATCGTGTTTGGCTCTATGGTGATTGACGATAATGGACAGGGACTCTCTACCACAGGTCTCGGACATGGAGATGCTCAGCATACAGGTGATTTGGACCCTTATCGTTGGGGACTTGAACACTTTGCTTGTAATGAGGACAGGCCGGCAATGAACTATCGTAATGCTACCACCTCGCAGATATACTATCGTCTGGTGGGTACAGGTGACGATGGACGTGCCCTGTGTGGAAACTTTACCAACAGCTACCCCGGCTGTGTGGGTAAGAGTGCTAGTAGTGGTGTCATTTCTACTGTAGCTGATAAGGTTCTTCCTGGAGTACCGGGATTTGACCTCAACTTCCGCATCTATTGGGATGGTGACCTCTGCGAAGAGATACTCAATAGCCCGGGTACGGAGGGTACTGCCAAGATTGACAAGATGGTGGGCAACGGCATCAGCCGTATCTTCACCTCGTCGGGAACCAAAATGAACAACTGGACCAAGAACAACCCCGGTGCTACGGGCGATATCATCGGTGACTGGCGAGAAGAGATGGTGCTGCGTACGAGCGACAACGCCAAGCTGCGCATATATACCACCTCAACGCCTACTCCACACCGTATCTATACCCTTTGGCACGACCACCAATATCGTCAGGCGATGGTATGGCAGAGTATGGGATATAACCAGCCGCCACACCTCAGCTACTTCCTCGGAGAACTTGAAGGCATCACTGTGGCGCCTCCCCCATTGACGATGACGGGACGTACGGAAGTGCCCAACAATGGAACTGTCGGAGCTGACTTGAACGGAAAGCATGCTATCGTATGCGAGACCAATGACATGAATGTGACGATAGCTGCGGGCGTGTCGCCTCATGTACTGACATTCAATGTGCCTTCATGGGTGCAGGGCTCTACCAATAACAATAACATCACTTACCATAAATATACCTATACGGTCAGCGGTGCGGGTCTTACCGGTGCGGCCCGTCTGGTGAAGCAGGGTGAGGGTGTTCTCAATCTTTCCAAGGTGGAGATGACCCATACGGGCAATACCGATATCTGGGGCGGTATCGTCAACTTTGACGGCTCAATGAAGCAGTCGCCGCTCTACCTTAGCCGTTTTGCAGAGCTTAACTCTGACGGAGGCGCTTTCCGCAGCATCAAGATGGACTATGCTGCACACCTCCGCCCCGGTGGTGACGACAAGCGCGGTACGGTTACCGTGGATACGCTACGTCTGGGATTCGGTGCCTTCATCGACATTGACCTCTATAGCCAAGACCTTGGAGCTGACCTGATCAAGACAAACTATATCAGCATCGAGAGCAAGGGATGGAACTATGGCCCCGAGTACCTCACACCAGTCATGCAGTTTACGTTGCGCGATGGCGATATCCTGGCCGATGGCTCCTATGTCATTGCTGAGGTGGACTCCATTGATGGTGACATCGCCAATATCAAACTCTTAGGTACAGGAAGCAAGAAGAGTTATCTCACATACGAAGACGGAAAGCTGCTTCTCGTGGTAGAGGGCGTACGCGATCCTGCCCATATCGTATGGAGTGGTGCTGAGGGGCCTGTATGGAATTATGCATTGGACAATAACTTCACCATAGATGGCGCTCCTACCTATTTCGTGGAGAACGACGACGTATACTTCACCGATGCCTCAGGTGTGTACAACGTGCAGATTGCCTCGGACATCCCTTGCGATACGCTCTTCGTTGACAACAATGAGTTTACCTATACCTTCTCGGGAACTGGTGCCCTCGCGGGTAATACAACCCTTGTCAAGACTGGAAAGGGCCGTCTCAAGATTACCTCCGAAAACTCCTATACGGGCGGTAACCGCATCAGTGGCGGTACGGTGACTGTATCGTCGCTATCCAATGAGAACCAACCCCTCGGTAATCTCGGTGGAGTGACTACACAAAGTGCCAAGTTTGTTATCGAGAATGGAGCCGTGCTGGAAACTACAGCGGCCGTGCAGATGGGATCGCCCATACGCTTCGAAACCCTCGAAGGAGGTGTCATCAACAATAGCCATGACTTCTCGATGAATCGCTCGTTCTCAGGAACCAAACTGACCAAGCGAGGCAACGGATGGCTCAAGACCTATGCTACGGGAGGATCGCTCGACACGCTCGTCGTTGCGGCCGGTACTTTGCATAACAACTCGAACAATGCTGCCAAGGTGGTGGAGATACACAATGCATCGCTTGTGGAAACCAAGAGCACCAGCCATGTGATTCATGTCCCGGCGCTGAAGAAAGCTTCGATGACATCCGCAAATCGCTCTACCCATTCGAATAAGGTGATAGGAGAGGGCACACTGACTCTCTATTGTGCAACGGAAAAGGGCAGCAACTATTATGCGACACGTACGCCTTTGCAGCTGAATCTTACAGAGTTTGAAGGAACGCTTGTCCCCCAGGCTGTGTACGCCGCTGACGGACGCTTCACCCTCGATACCGGTAATGGTATGCCTAAGGGTACAATGGATATCCCTAGCGGTATCATCGTTCAGAACTCCGGCAAAACATTTGCTATCGGCGAACTGACGGGTAAGGGTACGCTTGGTGGAGGATGCACGTTCAGCAATGGCGCTTCCGTCGGTGCCAACACCTGGAAGGTCGGTGGCAAGGGTACTGACTTCCGTTTCACAGGATCGATTACAGGATCGGGAACTAAGTTTGAAAAGGTTGGTGCAGGTAAAATGACCGTTTCGGGAAGTAGTGACTTTACGGGCGCAGCTACGGTATCTGAAGGTACGCTTGTCCTCAATAGCACCTCTGCATTCGGTACTGGAACAATGACTGTCAACAAGGGAGCTACGCTGTGTGGAAAGGGTACGCTGAAGAATACCTCCGTGACCATCAAGGAAGGGGGGACGCTCTTTGCCGGCAGCTCACCCACCGCATCGTCCGGTGCCATCAGCTTCTCGAACCATAACCTGACCGTCGAGAGTGGAGCTACGGCAAGCTTCAGTATCTATAATACGGGGTCTTTCTATACCAAATTTACTGACATCGCAGAGTTCCTGTTGCGAGGAAAACTCAAGGTTGACGTTCGTGATGGTCTGACACTGACTCCAGGGGCAGAGTTCCAGTTGTGGACGGCTGATAAGACCACCCTATCATTTGTTATGGAATACGAACTCGACAGTCTCGGCGGTGGCCTGACATGGGATACCTCGAGCCTTGAAGATGGTATCCTTCGCGTAGCAGATGCTACTGTCATTGACATGGTGGCGGCTGATGAAGAGGTACACTGCATTGTCTATAGTGCCGAAGGTTCCGAAATTACACGCTTCAACTGTGCTTACAAGGAGGTTCATCGCATCCTGCATGAGCAATCTTATCCTCAAGGGGTATATGTGTTGCGCATGAAGACCTCACAAATCGAATGGGGCGAGAAGTATGTAGTGAGATAACAGTGGCAACAGCCAACATCAGGCAACAGCAAAAAAGGGCGGAGAGTTTCTCCGTCCTTTATGTTTATGACGCATGCCCGCACTCAGACATATGGCTCAGTGCCTCTCCCTTGCTCAATGTGTGATGAGCCTTCTTCATTGTGCTCCCTTATGTCCTCTTCTCGTTGGCTCCTACTGTAGTAAATTGTTGGGATTTTAACGTTGTAGTTTTAACAGTTGTGAGCCATAAAAAAAGCTCGTTTTCGTTGCAGAGATTAAAGTTTTTTTGCAAATTTGCATGTTAATTGGCTATTTTGTAAGCTGAATATTGCAAATGAAAAAATACTAAATATACTAACTGAATGAAAAACAATCAGAAAACACACCATCTCAGGTGGAGGCTATTAGTGCCTGTGCTGGCATCAATAATGCTATGCACGTCCTGTCGGGAAGATTATTATTTCGACGAACAGGAGCCAACATGGCTGGGAGAGAGCATTTACGACTTCCTTGTCGAAGAGGGTAAGTACACCTACTATGTCAAGTTGATTGATGAATTGGGCCAGACACCTGTCCTTTCCCGAACAGGTAGTAAGACTCTCTTTGTAGTCGATGACAGTACCTTCAACGAGTTCTTTAGGGCCAATGAGTGGGGAGTTACGCATTATGACTCCTTGTCGATGCAACAGAAATCACAAATTTTCTATTCGTCGATGCTCAACAATGTATTCTTTGCTGAGATGTTGGGTGATGCTCCTGGCCCAACTCCGGGTATGACAGTTCGCCGCGTGTCAGCTACTGACGTTGGGTATGACTTGAAATCGGTTGCAACATATCCATATCCTAGCTCCTATTATTGGAATGATATGCCAGGCAATGCCCTACTTTTACGCGACAATACGCCTGCTCCTATGGTCGTGTTTGCAAACAGCTACCTAAATTTTAATACGATGAAGGGTAGTGACTATGCGTTCATTACCAATCAGCCGGCGAGCTATGAATACAGCAAGACCGATGTGTTTGTTAATGGTGTGCGCATAGCTGAGTCGAACATGAAATGTAAGAATGGTGTAGTGCATCGTCTGGAGAAGTTGGTGATACCTCTTTCCAATATGGCGGAAATCATTAGTACCAATGCCTCTACTACGGAGTTCAGCCATCTGCTCAATCGCTTTTCGGCTCCCTACCTCAGCGAGTCGGCCACTCAAAAGTATGGCAACGGTGCTCCGGTCTATGTGAAGAAATACTTTGCTGAGCGTGGACATTCGTTGGGCTTGGACAATTATGTATGGGCAAAAGGTACATCAAACGCTCCTTTCATGACTACTCCTACTGACTCTACGGTGGCTACGGGACTTAAGTTTGATCCGGGTTGGAATACCTTTACCTCTACGAACGAGAAGGGAATGAATGAGGATATGGGTGCCATCTTCGTACCTACAGATAGTGTAATGGAGGTGTATTGGAATACTGGTCTTGGCGCGTTTCTCAGAAGAGAATACGGGACATGGGATAACGTTCCCGACCGTGTAGTTGTGGACCTGCTCAACAACCACATGAAGTCTTCTTTTACGGGTGCTGTACCAAGCAAGTTTGAGCAAATTAAGAACGATGCTCAGATAGATATGGGCGTGAAGCAGGAGGATGTGGTAGGTACCATTTTGGGATGCAATGGTGTGGTGTACCTTACCAATACCGTATATTCACCTGTGTCGTACCGAGCGGTGACTGCACCTACGCTAGTCAACGATAACATGAGCGTTATCACTTGGGCCATGGAGGAATATGGGTTCCTTGCTTATCTCCACTCCATGGACTCGTACTATAGTTTCATTCTTCCCACCGATGAGGCTTTCGAACGTTATCTTGATCCCTTGTCTGTAGCGAAAGGGAAACCGGAATATTGGTCGTTCAAATACAATAAGACGAGAGACTGGATTGAGGCTGATGTGACTGATAGCACAGGAGCAGTTATTTCTACCATTCAAGGGTCATGGAGTTATGATAATAATGGGAAGAAGACATATTCGTCCGACTATTATGTGATACAAGACCGTTTGGAAGACATTATCGATCAACACATCATTGTTGATAGTATCACAGAGATTGTAAACGGAAAGTACTATTACCAAACCAAGGGTAACGGCACCATCAAGGTGCAGCCCTATCAAGGTGATGGATATAGTCTTTATGGCGGTTATCAGTTGGAGGTTGGAGTGCCTGTCAATGTTGAAAAGGATGACATCAATGAATACTTGCCTAGGATTGATGCTGCTGGTAAGAACACGGGAGGTAACGGTATCACGTATATTGTGTCAGATTTGACGCAGACATCATTGAAATCGGTATATGCCGCAATGGAAGAGCAGGCTGCTGATGAGAGTTCTCCGTTCTATAAATTCTTCGGTCTGATGGCGGATGCCAATGTGTTCTATGAAGATAAGGATTATGTATCGTATGGTTACACTGTGGACATCTTCAATACTTATCACTACACCATCTATGTTCCCTCCAATGAAGCTGTAGATAGTGCTATTAATGCAGGACTACCCACATTGGAACAGGCTCAGGCATATATAGACTCACTTAACCGTGCTAATCCTGGAAATGCATTCGATGAGGAAGCTTATCTTGATTCTATCCGTGACATCCTTCATGACTTTGTCTGCTATCATATTCACGATAACTCGGTATACGTAGGTGGAGGTGATGTGGGTACTGGCACAGGGGAGGGACGTAGCTTCCAGACTGGAGCAATGGATATGGCAACCAATGCCTTCCGTCGTGTTTCGGTTAAGGCTACTAACTCTTCGCTTACGGTGACTGATGCCGCGGGACAGGAACATAATGTGGTGGTAGACCCGCAACAGGAGGGGGTATCCTATAATATCATGACTCGTGACTATCTTTTCAATAGTGCTGACCTCACGACGGCGACGCAGATAGAAACTTCATCATTTGCCGTGGTGCATACTATTGATGGAGATGTGCCGTTGCTTTACAGTAATGCGCAGTTGAAGAATTATAAAGAACAGGTAGAACGCATGAAGAAGACGCTCGATAAATCTACTAACGAATAATGGCTATGAGAAACAGAATATATATATTGCTCGCAATGCTTTGCGTGGGCATATCGTCAGCATATGCTCAGGTAATCATCTCCGGAACTGTGGCCGACGCCATAGAACCATTGATGATGGTAAACATCGTGGAGGTGGATGAATCCGGACGTTTCATTGAGGCTACTACAACCGACATGAACGGTAATTTCTCCATGCGTGTGAAGAATACAAAAGACAAGCTGCAGATTTCTTATATTGGCTATCGCACCGAACTGCTTCCAATTGGAGACCGCAGAGTCTTTAATATCGTGATGAAAGACGAGAATCAGATTCAGGAAGTCGTCATCAAGGCACAGGTGAAGCGAAATGCCGGAGGTCTTGATATCCCCGAACGTGAGATGTCAATCTCAGCGCAGAGTATCAAGATGTCTGAGTTTGAGGGATTGAACTTTACCTCTGTCGATGAGGCCCTGCAGGGACGTATCGCAGGTCTCGATATCGTAATGAACTCCGGTAACCTCGGTAGTGGTACTACGATGCGTCTGCGCGGTGTGTCATCGATCAATGGTAATGCCGAACCGCTCATCGTAGTCGATGGTAACGTGTTCGAGTCGACAGGTAACGATGACTTCGACTACACTAGTGCTGATGAGGAGAAGTTTGCTGAGCTTCTTTGTGTCAATCCCGAAGACATTGAGTCGATCGATGTGCTCAAGGATGCTGCCGCTACTGCTGTATGGGGATCTCAGGGTGCCAATGGTGTGATTATGATTAAGACCAAGCGTGGTACACGTGGTCCTACCCGTATCGGCTATTCGTATGGCTTGAATGTTACCTATCAACCCGATGGCATACGCATGCTTAATGGTGATGACTATACCATGTTCATGAAGGAGGCATACTTCAACCCTAAGCTCAACGACGAAGCTGCCAATATCAACGAATTCAACTATCTCCCTTCGTTCTCGGAGTATCACATGTTCAATAACAACACCGACTGGGTAGATGCCGTGAAGCAGATAGGTATGAAGCATTCTCATTCATTGTCTCTGACCGGTGGTGGGGAGAAGGCGACCTTCCGTGTGTCAGGTGCCTATGATACGGAACAGGGTTCTATCATTGCACAGCGTTTCGACCGTTTCTCTACTCGTGTGAACCTCGACTATTATGTATCGGAACGCATTAAGATCAAGTCGGACTTCTCGCTTACCTATACTAATAATAATCGTAATTATTCGAATCTTTTGAGTGAGGCCTATTTGAAGATGCCCAATATGGCCATCTATCGAGAAGATGAAAATGAAGTACCCTCTGATGAATACTACTTTGCTCTACAGACCATGCCAGAGAGCCTCAAGGATCAGCGCAACCGCATTAATCCTATAGCCGAGGCATATCTCGCAAAGAACAAACAACGTAACTATCGTCTGGATGCCCTGTTCGAGTTGCGCTATAATTTGTTGAGCCCTGATGCCAGCGGGCATCAACTTAACTATACGGGGCAGGTTAAGATGGGTGTGTTCAACGATTTTGTCGACAAGTATTACCCTCGCGAACTTTCGACTTTGGGTTGGGCTGACAAGTCGGTCAACCGTTCCGACCAGAGCGCCAGCAAGAGCGTGTCGTTCAGCACGAAACACGACTTGGTGTTTACTCCCAAGTTTGATAGCGATGACCATTTTTTCACTACTTTGGGACGTATGGAGATACATAACGGTGATGGTAGTAACTATGGTACCATATCGTATGGCCTTCCCTCGGGAGACATTACCTCATCCACCGCGCAGGGACAGATGGAGAATATGTGGACAAACCAGAGCCAGTGGCGTAGCGTATACTTCACATTCTCTGCTCACTACTCGTATAAGTCTAAGTATATGCTCGATGTATCAGCCCGTGCTGATGGTAGCACCAAGTTTGGTCCCGACAAGCGTTGGGGTGTGTTCCCTGCCATCTCTGGACGTTGGAACATTATCGATGAACCTTGGATGGAGTGGGCTAGAGACAAAATGAAGATGAGCATGCTCTCCTTCCGCCCAGGATGGGGACAGAGTGGTAGAGCACCGGGTGCTGAATATTTGCACTTCAGTAAATATTCGGGGGTAGACCCTTATGGTGATTTGTCAGCCACTGCGCCCAATAATATTCGATTGACCGACCTCCAGTGGGAGACCAAGACTACATGGAACTTGGGTTCCGACTTTGGTTTCTTCGATGACAAACTCACTATGGATGTCAATATCTACTCGGCCCTTACTGAGAACCTCTTGATGAATAATGTACGCATCCCTTCATCAACAGGATTTAGCCACCTCTCATCAAAGAATGTGGGTAGCATGCTCAATCAAGGTTGGGAACTCAATATCTATGGTAACAAGTGTGTAAAGGTCGGTGACTTTTCGGCTGGATTTAACCTGACATTGGGTAACAACGTCAATCAGATTGTAGATATGGACGAGACTGTATTGGCCAGTCTTAACAGCGACTTCAACTATGCAAATGGTTCATACTTGACTCGTATACAGGTTGCTAATGCTTTTGGCTCTATCTATGGTTTCCGTTACAAAGGTGTATATCAGTATTCTGAGTATTCGGAAAAGGAGGAGAAGGGTGTGAGTGGCCCCAATGCTCCTGTAGCACGTAATGCCGAGGGGAAAGTGATGACCGATGAAAAAGGTGACCCACTGCCGATGATGTTCGACTATGGTGGTGTGAATTATGAGTTCCAGGGCGGTGATGCCATCTATGAGGATGTCAACCATGATGGTAATATCAACGAGCTCGACATCGTCTATTTAGGCAACTGTAACCCTTTGGTAACCGGTGGATTCGGACTTCGCTTCTACTACAAGCGTTGGTCTATGAACATGCAGTTCAATTACCGCTACGGAAGCATGGTGCTTAATAGAGCAAAGATAAACACAGAGAATATGTACGACAACAACAACCAAAGTTTCGCCGTAAACTGGCGTTGGCGTACCGAGGGTGATGATACCAAGATTCCTCGTGCATTGCATAATTATGGATATAATTTCTTGGGTAGCGACCGTTTTGTGGAGGATGGTTCATTCTGCCGTCTTAACTACTTGCAGGTTAGTTATAATCTCGACCCAGAGTTGGCTAAGCGATGGGGTATCATGAACGCTATGATTTCTGTGTCGGCCAACAACCTGTTCAACTGGACCCGTTATTCGGGTGTAGACCCAGAGGTGGGCTATGGTGGCTATGGCTTGAGTGAAGACAGTTCCAAGACTCCACGTTCCAAGTATTTCACATGTCGTCTTAATGTAACATTCTAATCGTACTATGAAAAGAGTATTGTCAAAAATCAAATATATCGTGGCGCTACCCTGCATGGTGATGATGATGTCATCGTGCGAGGATTTCTTGAATACCGTGCCACTCAATGAGATTGTATTGGAAAACTTCTGGGAGAATGAGACTGAGGTCAACTCCGTGGTATATTCGTGCTACAGCCGTATGTCACAGGGAGATTTCCTTACCCGTCTGTTGCTCTGGGGTGAACTTCGCTCCGACAATGTGGTAGAGGGAAATATTACAGGAGATATACCATATGTCAACAACGATCAGTTGATCAAGATGCTGGAGGGGAATATTCGTCCCAACTACTACATTGCCGATTGGTCTAGTTTTTATCAAGTAATCAACCGCTGCAATACAGTATTGCACTATGCACCTCAGGTGTTGGATCGTGATCCCGAGTTCAAGCATTCAGAGTGGTTGGCCATTGAGGCAGAGATGTTGACCTTGCGCTCACTATGCTACTTTTACCTTGTACGTTCGTTCCGCGATATTCCTTTAGTATTGGAACCTACCCTTGATGACTCCAAACCTTTTGTTATGGCTGCCGCTGATCCCGACTCCGTGCTCAACCAGATTGTAGAGGACCTGAAAAAGGCGGAAGTGAATGCTGTAGTGGAATATCCTGAGGCCAATAGCATATATTCCTATACCAAGTCACGTGTTACCAAGCAAGCCGTATGGGCTTTGTTGGCCGATGTGTTGCTCTGGATGGAGCGTTATGACGAATGTGTAGTCTATTGCGAAAAGGTTATTGAGGCCAAAATCGAAGAGGCTGAGGAGGAATCCATGATTTATGACGGGAAATATCCATTATTGGGTAACCAGAGATCAAATTCCTCAACCAATATACATAACGCGTACAATCAGATTTTCGGTTCAGGGTTCTCGTTTGAGAGCATCTTTGAGATGCCTTTCGGTTATAACTACGATAAAGACCGTGATGCGCTCCGTAGCTATTATGGGTCTGTAGATGTGCCTATCGGGTGTTTTACAGCAGCAACATTTTTGGCTGAAGGGGCTGCGGAAGGTAATGAATATTTCAAGCCTACGGATGTACGTGCTGTCGAAGGGTTTGATGTGGATGCAAGCAACGTGTTCCCCATACACAAATATGTTGCTTCAGTGATAACTGATAATGATGAAGTAGGTTACTCTGTCAATCGCTATTTCAATTGGATTTTCTATCGCTTGACCGATGTTATGCTGATGGAGGCTGAGGCAAGAGTGGAACGTAACGATAGTGCGGCCAATGACTTGCGTGAGGCTTTCAATTTGACGGCTGCGGTCTATCACCGTGCCAACATACAAGGCGATGTTAAGGATACGCTTCAGTTTGGTGCTTACAGCTCGCAAGATGCATTGCGTAGTTTCGTGTTGGAGGAGCGTCAGCGTGAACTGATGTTTGAGGGAAAGCGTTGGTTCGACCTAGTGCGTAAGGCACGCCGTGAGGGAAACAATAGTGCAATGCTCGATTTGGCAACTCGCAAGTACACCAATCCTGGTTCGGTGAAGAGTAAATGGATAAAGCCCGATATGCTCTATCTGCCCATTCATGAGGATGAATTGAAGGTCAATACGCTGCTGAAGCAGAATCCGGAATACAAGTCCGATGAAACTATAACCACTGCAAAATAATTACCGATATGAAAAAGAATTCGTTTGCAATATGTCTCTGTTCTCTTCTGATGCTCGGCATGAGCAGCTGCGTGGAGGAGTTGAAGACAGAGAACTTCTATACATTTACGGGAGAGACTATTACCGATTATTTGGAGAATCGCGACTCACTTTCCTTGTTTGCCGAGATTCTGAAGCGTTCATCTGACCCCTGCATGAGTGACCTACTTGATGCGTACGGACAGTATACCTGTTTCGCTCCGCATAATGATGCGGTCAACGCCTTTTTGGCTGAGCGTGGATTGACTAGTATTGACGATCTTGAAGTAGAAACATGCGATACCATAGCTAGAAGTCATGTCATTAAAGTCGAGTACTTCACTGCTGATATGCCTGAAGGTGTGTTGGGTCGTCCCAATATGAGTGACCGTTACATTCAGGTACGAATAGATTCTGTGACCAGTGACTTCTATGTGAACAAGAATGCACGGATTGATCGGTACGATGAGGATGTGGAGAATGGTGTAGTTCATGTGATTGACCGTGTGTTGGAGTTCTCTACCACTTCATTGACGGATATGATGAAGCTGGATGATCGTCTTTCCTTGTTCTGTAAAGCTATGGAGATGACAGGATTTGATGAGCAGCTTCAAGCCTACATCGATTTGGACTTCGAAAAGGTTAAGCGTGAGGATGGCTTGGCCGGATTCGGTGATAGACGCTCTGAAGACAATGGTAAGCCCGAGACATTCCCTGTGCTCTATCCGATGAGTCGCTACCTTGGTTATACGGGTTTTGTTGAAACCAACGAGGTCTTGGCTAAGGCTGGGGTTGATACTACGTCAATCGATGGCTTGATTAAGTATGCCAAGATTATATATGAGGCTTCTTTTGAGGAGGATAAAGGTGCGTATGGAGAGGAGGAATACACCAATCCCAAGCATCCGCTCTATCGTTTTGTGGCTTATCACTTCCTTAATAGACGTATCTATACGGATAAGATGACGACTTATAATCATTTCCCTCAGAATACGCACGATGCTTTTGACTTTTACGAGACGATGTGTGAGGGTACTATCCTAAAGGCCTCTAGAGGTGATAAAACTAAAGGACAAACACGTCTCAACCGTCGTTTCGGTTTGAGCCATGGCCTCAATTACGATATAGAGGGCGTGCCGGTTTCGGAAACAGATGTATACGATGGTAACAATGGTGTGTATTATCTGATTAGTGAACCGTTGGTATACAGTACAAAAGTAAAGAATGTGGTACTGAATGACCGTATGCGCTTTGATGCTGGTACACTGATGCCGGAGTTGGCAACAAACAACATTTTTAGAAATGGTGATGGAAGCAGCAATGAGGCTACTCGAGGGCATGCTTATCAGATTCCGAACACTCAGGACTATAGTTATGTGGATAATTTGAAGATCTATCAGGACGCCATTGTATATTATCAATGTCCTGTAATTGGATTCTGGTGCTGGTATGCCGATGAAATCATAGCAAAAGGTTCGTATGACTTTGCTATCAAGTTGCCACCTGTTCCGGAAGGAACCTACGAAATTCGCTATGGATACGTGCCCATGGGGCATCGCGGTGTGACACAGGTGTACATTGAAGAGGTGGATGGAAACCGCGTGAAGACCATTCCGTGCGGTATTCCTATCGACTTGACTGAAGATGGTACAAGTCCGAAGATTGGTTGGGTATCCGACAAGGAAAGTAACGGTAGCAGGAAGGACGAGGAGACCATCGTGAAGATTGATAAGGCTATGCATAACCGTGGTTACTTGAAGGGGCCTGAAACACAGACGGAGGGTAGCGGAAAGAGCAATATTGCGCGCGACCAGTCAAATCACCTCCGTCGTATCGTGGCTACCATGAATCTGGAAAGTGGAAAGAAATATTATATTCGTTTCCGTGCAGTGGATGAGGCTGCCAAGGAGTTTATGTTCGACTATCTGGAACTTTGCCCACGTTCGGTATATGACAATAAGAGTTATCGTGAAGATAGGAATTAACAATCAATAGAGCAGGAAAACTTATGAAATACTTTGATAAGATAAAATATATCGGAATGTTGTGCCTGATGCCATTGGCATTGGTGGGCTGTTCCGATACTTGGGATGCCCACTACAATGGGGGTGGTCAGGAGATGAAGGCCGATAAGACTTTGTGGGAGGAGATTGATGCTAGGCCAGAGCTAGAAGAGTTTGCAAGGATGCTAGAGTTGTATGGCTATGATAAGATGTTGGATGGTGACCAAATGTTTACCGTATTTGCTCCTATAGGTGAAATCGATACTTTGGGATTGACCAAAGAAAAGGTGAAGACCGAAGTGATAGAGAATCACATTGCCCGTTTTGTTCACTCAGCCAATGGTACTATGAAAAGTAAGGACGTGGTGATGTTAAATACCAAGATGGTGAATTTTACAGCGACTGCAACGGGGGCTATGTTTGGTCGGACAGAACTGACTGAACAGTACAATATCATTGCCAAAAATGGCGTGCTGCATGTCATAGCAGCACAGCAGCCTTTCTTCCATAATATATGGGAGTATTTGACTACTGATACGCTATATGATAGTATTCGCACCTACCTCTATTCTTTCAATAAGGAGTATCTCGATGAGAGCGCCAGTGTGAAGGGCGATATCGTCAATGGAAAGCAGGAGTATGAAGACTCCGTGGTTATTACTTCCAATGAGATGTTCTATCGTATCGGTCAATTGAACAATGAGGATAGCACTTATTCCATGATTCTTCCCACCAATGCAGCTTGGAGAGAGGCCTATCCGAGGATTTCGGCCTATTATAACTATCCAAGAACTAAGGCAGGACGTGACTCTTTGAAGCGACTCTATACGGGATTGGCTATGGTAGGAGACTTGGTATTCAGCCATACGGTGCAGAAAGACCCGCAGCAGGCATTGGTCTCTACCTATCCCGCCTATTATGCCAAAGATCTGCATGTATTTGAGAATCCGTTCGAGAACATCCTTTATGGCTATAACTCCTGGAGTGAAGGTGGTTATGAATGCAGCAATGGTCGTGTGTTTAAGGTTGACTCTTTGGGTCATAAGCCTTGGCAGTCTTGGCATAGTCGCTTGCAGGTTGAGGGTGAGAACCTTAACGTTATAAAAGTAACCGAAACGACTACGAAGGAGCCTATGCGTCGTGCATTGCCCTACACAGACTCCTTGTATACGAAGACCTCTTCTGGAGCATATGTGGAAATTTCGGCTACAAGTATGGGTGTACAACCTACGATGTCCTATAAGATTTGGAATACATTAGCGGGCAAGTATGATGTGAAGATTGTCTTTCTGCCTCAGTCGTTGGCTACAGATGTGCGAACAGCGAATAATATGAAGCCGAATACTTTCAAAGTCTTGTGTTCGTACCGTCGTATGGACGGCACGATGAGTCCATCGGATAATACGGCGGTCATACATAAGGGCTCACATAAGAATGATCCTTATGTTATTGATACAGTGGATGTAGGGACAATTACACTTCCAGTATGTTCTTATGGAGATGAGGTGGCAGGTGTCGAACTTACAATAGCTTCAAATATTAATCCGCAACTTGTGAAGAAGGGTAATTGGTCCACTACCTTCCTGATTGATTGTATTATATTGGAACCCTCTAAAGAATAAATATATGGTAAGTAAAATGATGAATTGCAAGCGAAGCATACTTTGTGGTTTGGTTGTAGGGGGGATGCTGTTAGGTACTCCTGTACTATATGCGGCTGCTCCTGAGGAGAAAACAGAGCAGAGCACTGACATGAATACCGTGGCGGCAATAGTATACGATGCGGCTACACGTACTCCATTGGCCGGTGTGCGTGTGACAGCTCATGGAAATCCCAAGTACTCGGCGATGACTGACGAGAAGGGATTCTATACATTGGATATTCCCCGATATGTCACTTTGTTGGATATCGTAGCGCCGGGATACAATATGATTCAGATGGCTGCGAACGAGAAGGTGGGGGAGATATTCCTTCACTCTGAGCAGTTCTCTCAGGATTATACAACTGAGATTCTTGTGGGTGATGTGGCACAGGCTGAAGACTTCTCGTTGACCACGGCATTGACCGCAGACCAGGAGATAAATACCCGACTCAGTGGTGACTTGCGTTCTATTACACGTAGCGGTACACCGGCAATGGGTGCTGCCATGTTCATTGGAGGCCTGAACTCCTTGAACGCCAATGCTCAGCCTTTGGTTGTCGTGGATGGTGTCTTCTTGGATCAGCAGTATGGCCGTGAGGCATTGCACGAGGGGCATTATAATAATGTACTCTCGTCGATCAGCGTAAATGATATAGAGAAAATCACGGTTCTCAAGAACGCGACTGCACTGTATGGAACGAAAGGTTCAAATGGCGTTATTTTGATTGATACCAAGCGAAGCACAAGCATGGCCACGCGTATTGAGGCCAATGTGATGGCGGGTATCGAGCTGATGCCTTCGCGTCCTTCAATGATGAATGCAGAGCAATATCGTCTCTATGCTTCAGAGCTGATCGGTACGACAGATACGAAAGAAACGGAGTTCCGATTCTTGACCAACGACCCCGAGGACTACTATTACCACATGTACCATAATGATACCCGTTGGGACGATTATGTCTATCGTGAGGCTATCTCGCAGAACTATAACATCAGCGTGCAGGGTGGTGATGAGGTTGCAGACTATAACCTCTCGTTGGGATATGTCAGCGCTGAGAGTACATTGGACTACAATGATTTCAGCCGTATGAATCTTCGATTCAATACGGATATTAAGTTGGTCGGTGATTTGAGCACTCGTTTCGACGTGGCATACAACTACAATACACGTAATTTGCGTGACGATGGCATTATCGAGGACTTCTCGGAAGAGACCATCCTGTCGCCCAACTTCTTGGCTCTGATTAAAGCTCCCTTCCTTAATCCTTATATGCAGGATGCGGTGGGTAATCCTACGGAGATTGTGTCGGGAGCCGATAACTTCGCTTCAGGGTTTGGACTGAACACCTCATGGGCAAATCCCGTAGCCATCAACAAATATGGTGATGCAAAGAACAAGAACCGCTTGGAATATAGCATGTTTAGCCTTTCTTTCGCTCCTCGCTATGATTTTAGCAGTAACTTCTATGCGACGACCTTGTTCAACTATTCGTTGTCAACCAATAATCAGCGTGCTTTCGTGCCGATGACAGGTACCCCATCGTTCATTATTGATGGCATCGGCGTTTCTAATAACAGTTCCTCTTCGTTCAATGCTAAGCAGGAGTCCTTGTTTAGCGATACGAAGTTGGATTGGACGCTTCGTCATAAGGCTCACTACCTCAATCTGATAGGTGGATTCCGTTATACGAGTGACATGTATGCATCTACGATGCAGAATGGTCACAATACAGGAAACGACAAGACTCCGAATGTGTCGGCAGGCTTGAACTACAGTGATTTGGGCGGTGCTGATGACGTATGGCGTTCGCTGGCCTATTATGCCAATGCCGATTACAACTATAAGTACAAATATTTCTTGCAGGCGGGGCTTTCGATGGAGAGCACCTCACGTTTCGGTAGAGATATAGACTCAGCAATCAAGATGGCAGGTGTGCATTGGGCACTCTTTCCTTCAGTGCAGGGTGCATGGTTGATATCATCGGAGGAGTTCTTTGATCGAGAGTTTATGGGAATGAATAGTTTGAAATTAAGTGTTGGATATGATGTGTCTGGTAATGATGATATTGAGCTCAGCGCATCACGTACGAGCCTTAATGCTACGCGTTTCCTTAATGGTTCCATCGGTTTGGTGCTCAATCAGATTGGTAATACCGGCATTCAGTGGGAAACTACTCATCGTTTCCGTATAGGATTAGATTTGACTGAATATAACGACATCCTCAGGTTGTCGTTCAACGCATTTAAGAGTTATACCGACAACTTGTTGACCTTGAAGAGTCTGCCTGAGATTACAGGTGAAGGTTATTATTGGTCCAATGACGGTTCGATGGAGAACACGGGCTTTGATGTTGCCTTTAATGCCAAACTCATCAACCAAAAGAGTTGGCGTTGGGAGCTTGGTGCCAATATCGCAACATATAAGAATGAAATTACCGCTTTGCCTGACGGAGATTATACGACAAAGATTTATGGTGCCAATGTGTTGACCTCGGTAGGTCGTCCTGCTGGTGTCTTCTATGGTTATAAGACAGCTGGAGTATATGCTACGGAGGATGAAGCACGTGAAGCAGGCCTGACGATTGTTTCCAATACCGGTCAAGTGACTCCGTTCGGTGCAGGTGACATGAAGTTTGTTGACAGCAAGGAGGATAAGGTAATCAATGAGGAGGATATGGAGGTTATCGGTGACCCTAATCCCGATCTCTTCGGAAACTTCTACTCCAACCTTTCGTACAAGCGTTTCACGTTGAATCTGAACTTCAACTATTCTTATGGCAATGATATCTATAATTATCAGCGTTCTCAGCTGGAGAACGGTGCCCAGTTCTTCAATCAGACGACTGCGCTCAACCGTCGTTGGTATGCTGAAGGACAGGTAACGGATATTCCCAAGGCTACGTTTGGTGACCCTATGGGAAATGCCCGCTTCTCTGATCGTTGGATAGAGGATGGCTCGTATCTTCGCCTGCGCAGTGTGACACTCAGCTATGCTTTGCCGATCAACTCTGTTTATCTGCAGGGTGTTACCGTATGGGCTACAGCCAACAACTTGTTTACACTGACCAATTATTTGGGCGGTGACCCAGAGGTGTGGGCTGGAAACTCTGTTCTCTATCAAGGTATAGACCGAGGTCTTACGGCACAAGGACGTAGCTTGTTGCTTGGTGTTAAGATTAATCTCTAATATAAACGGAACGATATATGAAAAGAAAAACAATAGTATACTCGATGATGCTGTCATTCCTGTTGGCAGGTTTTACAGCATGTGAAGACATGTTGGATGTCAGTTCTTCATCAATACAGTATGAGGATACGCACAACCTTAATTCGGCAGGCGATAGCCTCTATTCGGTTATTGGAATCTTAAGTAAGTTGCAGACTATAGCCGACCGCACTGTTCTTATGGGTGAACTACGTGGCGATCTCGTTGTAGAGAATGAGAATACTCCAAACGACTTGCGCGAAATCATCAATCATCAGGTTTCGCCTTCTAATCCCTATTGCGACTATAGCGATTACTATGCCGTAATCAACAATTGCAACTATTTCCTTTCCAAGGTGGATACCAATATCGTCGTATCTAACAAGAAAGTCATGGTCAAGGAGATGGCAGCGGTGAAAGCCATTCGTGCTTGGGTCTACATGCAGCTTGCTTTGGTCTATGAGTCAGTGCCGTTCATCACGGAGCCTATACTCTCGGTTGTGGATGCTGAGAAGGATTATCCTAAGTACAACTTGGAGGATATGTGCGACTATTTCATCGAGGAACTGCTCCCCTTTATGGAAACGGAGCTTCCTTCCTACGGTACGATTGACGGAATTAATTCGAAGAATCTCTTCTTCCCCATACGTTTGCTTTTAGGCGATATGTTTTTGTGGAAGCAGGACTACTGGAATGCTTTCCGTTGCTATGCAGACTATACCTATAAGAATTCGACGAAGATGTCTTTTAATGGCACTAAAGTTTCCAGTGTGAGTGCCACGACTAATGATATCAGTGGTATTGGCATTACGACTTCCGGCAGTGAAGATATCACAGTTATTCGTATGGCGGCCAACAAATTGTATGGTACGGTATCCAACTTGCCCAATATCTTCAGCCCGACCGATGTAAATGTTGGTAAGCGTGCGGTGGCTCCCTCCTATAGTTGGAAGGAACTTTCGGAAAGTCAGGATTATGCTTACTTTCCTGAAGATGAGGCGGGTACGGCGGTTAAGTACTTCTCGTGTGGTGACCTTCGCGCATATTCAACCTTCAGATATGAATGGACTGACGGCTCGTTCAACCCCGATTTTGGTGGTAGCGACCAGGCTTGGTACTTGGCCGATATCGAGAATGAGTATAAGATTAATTCCAAGTATGAGGAGGGTTTCAGAAATGTGAGTGTTTACCGTGTCGGCAATGTGTATCTTCGCATGGCTGAGGCTCTCAATTGTACAGGTAATCCTACTGCAGCATTTAAGATTCTTAAGAATGGAATGCGTGATATCCGTACCACCCCTACAACCTTTTCTTACTTATTCCCTACGACAGGTAATGGGGAGATTGTAGGTATCCACTCACGTGGATGTGGTAACTCCGTGGCTAACGAACGCTATAAGTTGGATCTTTCAGACTTTGAGTATACTGGTAAATGGCATAGCGTTGCTTTCTATCAAGACTCTACCTATTCAAATAAGTTTGGTCTTGTCAGAGACACGGTCGTTTATTATTCTGAAGTTAGCCCCGAGTATTCTTCTAATTTTATTTTAGTAGACTCTACATTGAAAAAGCCCATGTTCATTGGGGAACCTGATACCTTGTTCTATGTGTTCGGTCCTGCCAAGTATTTGATGAATACTTTGGAGGAGATGATTGTTGATGAGATGGCTATGGAAACCGCTTTCGAGGGGCATCGTTTCTACGATTTGATGCGTGTCGCTATTCGTCGTGGCGACAACTCTTATCTGGCCGAAAAGGTAGCTCGCCGTGAAGGTATGGCTACTCCTCGCAACGAAGAGTTGTATGAGCGACTAAAAGACCGCAACAATTGGTATATTCATAAGCAATAACCGCGCAGACATGGTTTACATAATTAGGGGTGCTACCGATAAGGAAGCACCCCTAATACTTTTATTTGCTCATTCAATAGATTCTTTTCTTTTTATTTACAATGTAAACGCCTTTGGGTAGTTCATGACTATCGTTTTTCTCTGAGACTTTCACTCCATGTAGTGTAAAGATACTTTCATCTTGAGGAGAGGGGATAGCTTCTACATTGTCGGGAGCACCGAGGTATTGTTGCATCTCGGGATAGCAGCTCACGAGTGAGTCGCGCGTGTAGAAGTTGATGTCGCTGATAGTGGCGCTGCCGTCGCTATGGGTCGTGGTAAGGCCAAAGACGGTGTTCATGGCTTGTCCGTTGGTTGAAAAACTTATGGTGTCGGTCTTTATGTAGTCGTTTAGCTTGCTTTGGGTGATGTCCCAAACAAACAGCGATTGCCCATCGGCAATCGTTGTACTATAGGTTGGGGCAACCTGACTCCCGTGATTGGCTCCGCATAGCCACCAGAGATACGATGACCCGCTGGCTCGTCGTAGTGGAGTGCCACAGACGGTAAAGTATCGTTGCTTCTGGGTGATGTAGGAATAGTCGTCGTAATAGGGTGCATACTGCAAGGCTATATTGTTATTGCCTTGCTTGCCGTAGACGGTGAGGGTATTGGCTTCAGTATCGTGGACTACCTTATTGACGCGGTTGGCATCGCCCGATATCCATTGAGTGCAAATGAAGGAGTAGAGGGGCTTCACGGCATAGTTCTTGAGCAGGCGCAGATAGTAGAGGCCAGGGGCAGGAGTACTACCTGATGCATGGAAGCGCACGGTGATGCTGTCGGGCAGGATACCGTCGACCATCAGCAGCTCTTCGCTGATGGGATGTTCCCAGTTGTAGTGGCCGCTGAAGGACTTCTTTCCCAGGGTCATCGTAGTGAGCTTCTTGTCGTTGACGTAGATGGTGACTACGCGTCCAGCGTCGGCAGAGTGGAAGCGGCACATGAGTGATACGTTCTCCTTGATGCCTTGTGTGGCGAGTTGGTAGCTGAACGACTGTCCGCTCTGGCAGTCCACATAAAACTCGCCGTCGTAGCTGCCCTTGCCGAAGGTGCCTTGTAGCACATGGCCTGCATCGCTCTGCTGCTCACCCGTGGCCACGAAGTCGAGGGTGCGGTTGTTGAGGCGCTGCAGTGCTTCCTCCTCTGCTATAATCTCTAGTTTGATTTCGTCCCATTCTTCAGCTGTCAATTGGTTCCAATAGGTCATGTAGCGGGCTTCGTGGATGGTGTAGAAGGGCTGCAGAATGAGGTCAGCCCAACGCTGGCTGTTGTAGAGGCCGGGGCGTATCTTGAAGTGGAGCTTCTCGGCGTCGACCATATAGATGGAGTCGAGCACGTGGGCGCGGTCACCGATGAGCATGGGGGCCGAGGTGAGGCTGAGCTGGGCGCCCTGTCCGGGGGCGTGGTCCATACGGCCTTCGCCAGCATGCTGGCCTGTGAGGTTCTCGATACTGGTGATGGCTCCCAGGAGGATGGGACCATAGCGCAGGGCTATGTAGTCGTCGTAGCCGGGGCAAGGGAGGTAGTTGAGCAGCATGGGCAGCGATACACTAATCTCGTCGCCGGCTTTCCACTCCTCTTTAATATATATATAGCCGTCGCGCTCTTCTGTGGTGGGGGTGTCACCATTGATGGCGATGCCGAAGCCGCCGCACCATGAGGGCTTGCGGATGGCGATGGTGTAGTCGCCAGCCTTGTCGATGGTGAGTCTTGTGCCCGGCTCGTAAGGGAAGCGGGTATGCTGGGTGAGGGCATAGGTTTCGTCGGTGAGTACCGAGGGTACGAAGAGGTTGACGTAAAGCGTGTTTTTCTCCGTGTCGCGACTATAGACAAACTCGCCATACTTGCTGTGGTTCTCCATGCCGGTGCCTACGCAGCACCACATGCCCTGGTTGACCTGTGAATACATGCGATAGTGTTGTGGACGCAGCGAGGTGAAGTATACGTAGCCGCCTGTCTCGGGGTGCTGGGTGGAGAGGATGTGGTTGAACATGGCCATCTCGTAGAAGTCACCGTACTTGCCATGGGCACCGTCGGCAAAGAGGTCCTCGGTGAGCTTGAGCATATTGTTGGTGTTGCAGCTCTCGGGGCCGTCGGTCATGGTGATGTGGTGGTGGGCGTTGCTGTGTTGCACGAAGTGCTCGTTCACGCTGTTGCCGCCTAGGGCTACGGTACGGTTCTCTACCACATCGGTCCAGAAGTTCTCGGCGGAACGCCTTAATTGTGAATTGTCAATTGTGAATTGTGAATTATGAATTGCCCTCAAGCTCCTCGAGCCGTTTCTTGGCATGTGTACTACCTAAGCAAGCCGCGCGGTCATAGTATGCCAGAGCCAGTTCCCTGTTTTCAGGCACCCCTTC
>JAZPZS010000036.1:0-3188 GCA_045544835.1 Bacteroidaceae bacterium
CTGTCCGATAAAATGACTACTTTTGCCCATGGTTATAAGAGTTTGTGGTAAAACCAAAATAACCAAAAAGGACTGATTCCTCCAAATGGAACCAGTCCTAATTTTTTATTCTTTAAAAAAAGTTTTATCGGACACCAATAAAAGAAAAACAATCTACCTTATCTTTCCACAACACCTATGCCGTGGAGACCGTCCATCTTGATGACGAAGGGGGTGGCGCTGTGCACATGGCGCACGAGGGGACTCTCCCATGCGGTAGGCAGGGCATCGAGCGCGGCGCGGTCAAAATGTTCGCGCGAGTGGTCCCCGTCGATGGTTAGGTAGCCCACACCAAACGAGGTGAGGTTCTGGAAGAAGTGGGTACCCTGCGATGGCTCTATGTGGCGCCCGTCGGCGCTGACCTCGGCGATGAGGCGCACGGCCGAGATGTCGGCCCACTCCACGGGTACGCCTAAGGCGATGTCGGAGCTGCCCCAGCGCCCCTCGCCAATGAGGATATAGCCACGGCCCTCGGCGGCAAACGCCTGGTTGAGCTGGCGTATCTCGGCTGCGATGGTGCGGTTTGAGGCCATGCCGAAGGCGCCCTCCTTGAGGTAGACGATGTCGTGCACATCGGTGATGATGCCGTTGCCCAGCGAGCGCGATGAGTAGAGGAGCAGGCTCTCCTGGGGCGTGGCGGTGAGGTCTTCGTCGATACACTCGCGGGCGCTCACGATGGGGCGTATCTGGAGGGGGTAGAAGATGCCTTTAAATGGAGAGTCGTGAGTTGTGAATTGTGAATTGTGAATTGTGAATTGTCCGTTGACTGTTGACTGTTGACCGTTGACTGTTGGCTGTTGACTGTTGACTGTTGTCTGTTGACTGTAGGCTGTAGGCTGGAAGCGTACGGCAAACTCCACCTCTACGGGGCGGCGCATCTCGTTGGCTCCGTATTGGAGCACCAGCTGCACGATCTTGGCCAGGGGGAAGGCTTCGTAGCGCAATACACCGGCAAAGGTGATGAGCTTGCGCCCGCGCATGTGGGGCGTGTCGTATATCATGTCGTCGTCGCGCACATAGGTGGAGCCTATCCAGTCGAGGGTGCCGTCGGCATCGGCCTGGCGCACGGGGAGCCGCACGAGGTCGAAGGACTCGTCGGACGATACGGGGCGGTCGGCCGCCTCGAGGTCGAGGGCGAGGAAGGTGGTTTGTGTCTCCTTGAGCGCCAGCTGGGTGTCGCTCGTCTGCAGGGCATTGTCGGGGTAGGCAGGCGATATGCGTAGCGACTTGCCGCCATCGACGATGTGCTTGCCCAGGCCGAGGGCGAGGTTGACGACACCTTCATCGGCGGTCTCCTCGCCTACGGGGTAGAAGTTGATGGAGCGGGCCACGCCCGAGCAGTGGGGATAGAAGCGGGTGCCGTGCCTGTCGCCCACCACCTCTTGCAGGATGATGGCCATCTTCTCCTGGTCGATGACGTTGGATGTGGCGCTCATGTAGGCCTTGGAGCCGCTGTAATATACCGAGGCATACACGCCCTTGATGGCTTGGGCAATGTGCTGTGCCATGGCATGGCTATCGGCGCGGTCGGGGATCATGTAGGTGGCATACACACCGGCATAGGGCTGGTAGTGTGAGTCTTCGAGCAGCGATGATGAGCGCACGGCCACGGGGCCGCCCACCACCTCGCAGAAGGTCTGTATGTCGTCGAGCAGTTCCTCGGGGAGCGGCGTGGCAAGGAAGGCCTGCAGGATGGCCTCGTCGGGGGCATCGGAGAGCGCCACCTGGTAGAGGCCGCCCTTCTCCATGAAGCGGTCGAAGATGTCGGTACACAGCACCAGGGTCTTGGGGATGCGTATCTCCACGTCGGGCAATGACTCGAATACGGCGTGCTTCTTCAGTATATGGTCGATGAAGGCGATGCCGCGGCCCTTGCCGCCGAGCGAGCCCTCACCGATGCGGGCAAAGTGGGAGAAGCGGTCGAAACGGCCGCGCAGGTACTCGGCTACCACGCCGCGATTCTTCATCTTACGGTAGCGCACGATGGCGTCGAAGATGAGTTGGCGATGCTCCAGCACGTCTTCATACTCGTCTTGCGTGATGCGCTTGAGAAATTCCGACAAGGGGAACATGGCACGCGAGCATAGCCAGCGCGAGATGTGGTTGCGGGCGGTGTGGTACACGAAGGAGTCTTCGGGGATGGTGAAGATGTTGTCCTGCAGCTCCTTGAGGTTGTGCACGCGCACTACCTCGGCACCGGTGCCGGGGTCGCGGAACACGAGGTCGCCGAAACCGAAGTGCTGTTCTATGCGGTCGCGCAGGTCGATGTTCATCTTCTTGGAGTTCTTGTCCACGAAGCCTGCGCCCACCTCGGTGGCCCACCTACGGTTGTCGCTCTCGCTCGACTGCATGATGAGGGGCAGGAACTCGTCGCAGGCGCGTATCTTGCGCATCAGCCTCACACCGGCCTCGGCATCTTTGGGGCCTCCCTCGTATAGGGGGAAGCGCACGTCGGAGATGACGCCCAGCGTGTTGCCAGGGTAGCGGTCGTAGAGTAGCCATGCCTCTTCGTAGGTGCGGGCAAGCACAATCTTGGGGCGGCCTCGCATGCGCAGCGTGGCCTGGTGGGCATTGAGTGCCTCGGTGGCGAAGGCACGGCTCTGCTCGAGCACATATTTATATAGGTTGGGGAGCACCGAGGAGTAGAAGCGGATGGAGTCTTCCACAAGGAGTATCATCTGCACGCCACCCTCGCGGATGTCGTGGTCGAGGTTCATCTTGTCCTCCATGAGCTTGATGATGGAGAGCAGCAGCTCGGTGTTGCCCAGCCAGCAGAAGACGTACTCGAAGAGGCTGAGGTCTTGCCGCTCCATGTAGCGTGTGATGCCGTGTGAGAAGGGGGTGAGCACCACCAACGGTGTGTCGGGGAACTGTTCCTTGATGCCTCGCCCGATGTCGAACGCGTCGGAATTGTCGGTACCGGGCATGCAGATTACCAGCTCGAAGCGCATCTGCTGCAGCACCTGCGTGGCCTCCTCCTGCGTACTCACCTGTGTGAAGCGTGGCGGGTAGCGCAGGCCCAGGCGGGTGTACTCCTCGAAGAGTTTCTCGTCGATGCGGCCGTCGTCCTCGAGCATGAAGGCATCGTAGGGGTTGGCTACCAGGAGCACGTTGAACACGCGACGCGCCATCAGGTTTACAAACGAGGT